>CANFQR010000279.1 GCA_947449125.1 Bacteroidota bacterium
CCTACTCCTGGAGGTGCGGTTATAATAAGTGTGTTTTGCGAAATTAATTTTTCTGTTACCTCATTAAGAATACTAACAATGGGTAAATCAATATTTAAAGGATTAAAGGACAACCTTACTTATTTTAATATTAAATGGAGATTTAGTTAATATAATAAACTAAAATAATGAATTGCTTTAAACAAAATTGTAAAACAATAATATCAACTTGGTTTTTAAAAAGAAGAACGTAATTTTTTAAAGGTAACACCTTTATTACCGTAAAAAATTAATGAAATTTCCCAAGCTCCTCTTCCATTTGTGTAATTATTTAGATATGAATTATTAATATCATAACTAAACCGCAAAAAATAAACATCATGCTTAACACCTGTGTGAATAATAATTGCATCCTTATGTCTGTAATCAGCACCAACTAATAATTGAGTTTTGTTATCGGGCAATTTGTAATATCCTAAAAAACCAAAATTAATTTCGTGAGATTTTGCTTGATTCATGTATAAAAATCTTGGTGTTATATCAAATTTGTTATCAATTTTAATGTCACATCCTCCATTAAAAGAAAATTTAATAGGTATTCTATTAACGGTTCCGGTAAATGACTCATTTGCTTTATTTAAATGAGCCATGGAAAACCCAGCAAACGGGTGAAATTTCTGACCTCTCTCTATGTATTTATAATAAATACCATAATTAGCATTAAACCTTACGATTCCTGCTTTATTACTATTTTCGCCACTAGAGATGGACTGATCAAAATTACCACCACTCATAAAAGGAGAATATTGAACATCATAAGTTAGATTACTTAGATTTAAGGATTTATAAAAAACACCTAGTTGCAAACCAGTGGTTAAATAATGTTTACTATTAGCACTTTGGTTGTTGACATTTTTTGAATTAGTATTTAAAATATCATAGGCACCAGATATCATAAACTCTGTTGTATTAAAATTATTAGGGCCTGTTCTATTATTAATAAAATATCCGCCCAAACCTATTTTTTTACCTTTTATTTGATAAGGCATGTCATATGCCAAGAACGTAGTAAAAAAAGGTTTTACACCTAAGGATCTCCATTGAGATCTTGTAACTGCATAGATTTTATAATCAAATTTTTCAAAATCATACATGCCTGTTGTGGCAGGGTTAACGTATAATGATGCCACATCATATTGAGCAACATGAAAGTCTTGAGCGAAATTTTTGCTTGAAACAAAAATCAAAATAAACGCAAAAAATAAAATATGCTTTTTCATTTAAATAAAATTATCTAGTTAATATTACTTCCCCTGACATTTTAACCTGTCTTCCGTCTATTAATTCACCTATTACGGTCCAAATATACCTTCCTCCTGCTTGCTCCGAAGCTTTAAATGAGCCGTCCCAACCGGATGACTGAATAGTTGAAATGAATATTTGTGCACCCCATTCATTAAAAATTCTAAATTCGAGCGTCTTAAATGGACCGCCTTTTACATATAAAACATCGTTTCTACCATCACCATTTGGCGTAAAACCAGAAGGAACTGCAGGATTACTTATAATGACTACTTCGCAATCAACTACATGGACGGTTGATTTGTAATCTGCCACACAGTTGGAATCTGATTTAACAAGCAACGTAACTTGATAGTAGCCAGTATCAGAATACAAATGAACAGGATTTTGAAGTATTGAAACTGGTGAGGCATCTCCAAAATTCCAATTCCAATTTGTTATATTACCAGGAGTTACAGATGCTGACTGGACAAAAACTACTGGATCTTTACAATTTGTAGAGAATGTAAATGCTGAAACTGGTAGTGGATTGATAAAAATAGTAGTAGAAATTGAATCTTTACAAGCTCCATTACTTACCACTAAAGATACCGTATGATTGCCAGTGGTTGTAAAGGTATAGCTTGGATTTTGAAATTTAGTAGTATCAGAATCAAAATGCCATAACCATGAAGTTAAACTACCTGACACTGGTATAGATAAATCTGTAAAGCTAGAAACAGAGTTTACACATCTATTAGCCAGTGTGAAATTTGGAATGGGATTAACATTAAACGATATCACCAAGCTATCTGATGCAGTACCACAGGTTAAATTACCCGAATTTAAAATTAATGTCACTGTACCGGCACTATTATCAAGAGAACTCGGAATATAAACAGGATTTAAAATTGTATTGCTTGGTGAAAATGTTCCAGTTCCGGAGGTTGTCCAAATTCCAGAGCCTGTATTTGAAGATCCAGTTAGAGTTGGGCTTGCTACATTTGGACAGAGTGCAAAATTATTTCCTGCAAAAACAACTGGATTAGAAATAAAATTAACACTAATGGTATTTGTTACTTGCAAGCAATTTCCATTTCCTGAACTAGTTAAAGAAACAATAACATTTCCAGAAGTAATATCTGCGCTACTCGGAATATATGCAACCAAAGTAGAAGTATTATTTGGGACAAATGTTCCTGATCCGGAGCTAGACCAAATACCTCCTTGTGCGTTTGTAATTGACCCTGTTAATATTACCGAACTTGTATTTGCACAAACCGTTTGACTTAAACCAGCATCTACAATTGGTGCAGGTGTTACATTAACATTAATTTGCTGAGATACTGATGAGCAACCTCCGTTATTTGTAGAATTAAGCGTAAGTGTAAATAAACTAGCAGAAATATCCGAACTACTAGGAATGTAGGAACCTGTGAGAGAATTTGGTGTAAATGTGCCAGAACCACTTGAAGTCCATGTTCCTGAACCTGTACTAGAGGTTCCGGTTAAAACAACTAATGAATTGTTTGCACATACTGTCTGATTTAACCCCGCAAAAACACTAGGAATACCCGTGTATGAAATAGTTACAACATCATTAACAAAATTACAACCTCCATTATTGATAGATGTTAACGTCAGCGTAACACTTCCGGCAAGCGTATCGGCAGTTGATGGGATATATGTTGGATTTAAAACAAAATTATTCGGACTGAAAGTTCCGGTTCCTGAACTTGTCCATGTTCCGCTTCCAGTTGATGAATATCCATTTAATATAGCATTCGGATTATTTTTACAAACCGTATAATTTCCTCCCGCATTAACCAAAGGTGCAGGCGTAAAATTAATAAGCATAGTATTTGTAGCTGCAGTACAGCTTCCGTTAGATGTAGTACTTAAAGTTATGACAACGCTTCCTGCTGTGGTATCAGAAGAACTTGCAAAGTAATTCGTATTCATACTTAAATTATTAGGGCTAAATGTTCCTGTACCGGAACTAACCCAAATGGCACCACCAGAAACGGAGAATGAACCCGTTAATGCTACTGAAGCATTATTGGCGCAAACTGTTTGACTTACTCCTGCATTAGCAGTAGGACCAGGATTTATTGTTAATGTAACAACTGATGAAACAGGATTACAACC
>CANFQR010000280.1 GCA_947449125.1 Bacteroidota bacterium
ATGATGGTAGCGGCAAAAAAAGTAAAATAACTTCTTTTATTTATTTAATAAAAAACCCCATGTAAGCATTACATGGGGTTTTTTATATTAATTAAAATAAGGAGAAATTATTCAATAACTATAACTAAATATTTTGATGCGCTCCAAAATTCTTTAGCGTTTGTAATTTCTAATTTTTCAATTGGTTTTTCACCTACTATTTTGTATGAATTACTAGGATGAACCGAAAGAATTTTTACTTTTTTAGCACCAATATTTATAGAGCTGGTTTTTTCGATATTTATTTTGGTAAAATAGTCTTTATTAAAATCCGATTTAACAGTGGTTGTTTTACCAATTCCAATAATACCGCCTGCTTTGGTTATAACATTTTTTTCTTTCAATTCTTTTGCTGTTCCAATTGCATAAAATGCTGTATTTAGCTCTTCTGTTTTTACTTCAACTTCAGCTTCAACCTCTTGATAATTAGTGGTTAAATTAGAAAGTTCGATATTTAGACTTTCAATTTTTTCTTTAAGTTCAGCAATTTCAGTATCCTTCAAATTAATCGTGTTTTCAAGATTTTCAATCATCTTTTCTAAACCTTCAATTTTTAATTTGCTATTTTTTAATTTTTTATTTAATGAACCAATTCTGCTCTTGTTTTTTGACATTAAATCATAAATAGCCTGAATATCTTCTTTTATTTGATCTTCTTTACTTTTTACATCCCCGGATGTACTAGACTTGGTTACAATTTTTTCTTTTTCTTTAATGGTGTTAAGGTTTTCTTGAATTTCATTAAATGTTGAAATAAATTCCTGAAGGGCTGCTTCCTTTTCCGATAATTTTCCGGATAAACTTCCGTTAACCATTTGCAAGCTATCTGCTAAAAGATTTTCTTCTTTTTCGTTTCCACCACAAGAGGTAAAATTAATATTGGCAAAAGTTAATAATGCGCCAAAGCTTAAAAATTTTAATAATTTCATGTTTCTTATATTTTCTTGTTAATACTTTAAGATGTTAAAAGTAACCTAATAATAAATAAAAAAAAGACGCTTTTTTGGGGCGTCTTTAAAATCTACTTTTTTTAGTTTAGCAAAATTCGTTATAAACGGTTTTTAGGTGCTCAGAAATTGCATTAGCATTGTGACCTTCAATATTATGGCGCTCAACAAAATGCACTAATTCTCCGTTCTTAAATAATGCAATAGCCGGGCTGCTTGGTGGATAAGGCGCAAAATGTTTTCTGGCTTGATTAACAGCATCTATATCAAAACCGGCAAATACCGTGGTTAAATTCGATGGTTTTTTGTCGTTGCTTAAACTTTGCTTAACTCCCGGGCGACAGGCGCCTGCCGCGCAACCACAAACCGAATTAACAACTAATAGTGTTGTACCTTCTAGTTTTATTGCGTTTTCTACATCTTCCGGACTAACTAATTCTTTAAAGCCAACCGTAGTTAATTCGGCTTTCATTGGGTTTACTATTGCTTCTGGATACATATTAAAATAATTTTAATACAAATTTACATACAAAAATTTGTTTTAATCAATTAGCTTGTTAAATGTTTGTAAATGCAGAAAATTAAAATAAAAATAGTTTTAATGCTGTTAAAAAATACAATTCTATTATATTTGCTTCAACTTAAATAAAAATGAAAAAACACACATTATCTATCATTTTATCCGTAGCAACTTTAGTAGTTGTTTATGCTCAAAAACCGGTTGTTAAAAATAGTGGTTCAAATACCATTTACCCTTATCCTTCATTTAAGGAAGAAGTAAAAAAAGTTGGTAATGAAATAGTTATTCCATATAAAAGATACCAGTTATCAAACGGATTAACTGTTTTAATTCATGAAGATCATAGCGATCCAATTTGTTATGTGGATGTTACCTATCACGTGGGTAGCGCGCGCGAACAACAAGGTAGAAGTGGATTTGCACATTTTTTTGAACACATGATGTTTCAAGGATCAAAAAATGTAGCAGATGAGCAGCATTTTAAAATTATTACCGAGGCTGGAGGAACGTTAAATGGTACAACTAATACAGATAGAACCAATTATTTTGAGACGGTTCCAAGCAATCAACTTGAAAAAATGCTTTGGTTAGAGGCAGACAGAATGGGCTTTTTACTCGATTCAGTTACTCAAAAGAAATTTGAAGTTCAGAGAGCTACTGTTAAAAATGAAAGAGGACAACGTTATGATAATGCACCCTATGGATTGGTTGGTGAGAAAATAGGTGAGGCGCTTTTCCCTAAAGGCCATCCATACAGTTGGTCAACAATTGGGTATTTAGTTGATTTAGATAGAGTTGATGTTAATGATTTAAAGCGCTTTTACATGCGCTGGTATGGCCCTAATAATGCAGTTGTTACTATTGCCGGAGATGTAAAAACCGAAGAGGTATTACTTATGGTACAAAAATATTTCGGCAGCATAGAGGCCGGACCTTCGGTGAAACCACAATTAATACAACCGGTTAAATTAACAGAAAACAGATATCTTTCTTATGAGGATAATGTTAGATTTCCGATGATTAATATGGTCTTTCCGACCGTAAAATCAAATGATAAAGATGATGCAGCATTGGATGTATTAGCCACTATTTTATCTGGTTCACAGGGATCGCCGTTTTATAAAGCTTTCATTGAAACTAAAAAAGCAACCAGTGCTAATTCATTCCAATATTCAAGAGAGTTGGCTGGCCAGTTTCAAATAATGATTCGTGCAAACCCTGAAACTTTGTTAAGCGAAATTGAAAATGAAATAAAAAAAGTACTTGCCGAATGGGAGAAAAAAGGTGCAACCGACGATGACCTTGTGAAATTTAAAGCCCAATTTCAAAGTAATTTATATAACCGTTTAAGCACGGTTCAAGGAAAAGGTGCAGCTTTAGCCTCTTACTTCACGTTTACCGGGAACGCCAATTATATTAAAAAAGAAATATCAAGGTATTTGTCAGTTACTAAAGTTGATGTAATGAGAGTTTACAACACCTATATAAAAAATAAGCATGCAGTAATTTTAAGTTGTTTACCTAAAGGCAAATCAGCCCTCACGGCAAAATTAGATAATTGGAAAATGTATGAAAGGACTGTTGAACCTGAAAGTGCAGAGTATAAGAATTTAAAATTTACAGAGCCTAAAGATAATTTTAACCGTTCAGTTATGCCTTCAGCTTCAGCCGCAGTTGCTGTGCCAGTGCCTAATTTTTATGTTGCAAACCTAAATGGAAATATTCCTTTAATCGGCGTTACAGAAAATGAATTACCCAAGGTTAATATCTTATTAAGTTTTAAGGCAGGTCATCGTTTCGAACCGATTGAAAAATCTGGTCTATCTGAATTAACAGCATCTATGCTTTCTCAAAGTTCTCTTAAAACTTCTGC
>CANFQR010000281.1 GCA_947449125.1 Bacteroidota bacterium
AAGATGGCGAAATTTTAGAAATGGGCACTCACGATGAACTTATTGCTTTAAGAAAAAATTATTATCAATTAAATGATTTACAAAAAAATTAAACGTTAACTTGTAAATTATTCATTAAACTAAAATGAGAAATAGTCACTTACTGTTATTAGTATTACTTGCATTAATCAGTTGCAAAAAACAAGATGGCGCACCGCAAGCCGAAAACGAAATTTGGCTGCTATACAAACGATTTAACCCAACCACTATAAATATTAAAAAAGGCACCACTTTAAGTTTTATTAATAAAGATAACGCCAACCATACGGTAACTGAAGTAAACAAAGTTTTTTACAGTGGTAAAATAAAAACCGGAGATAAATTTGAATTCATGTTCAGCGATTCAGCTGACTACAGTGCTTATTGCAGTTTTCATCCTGACAACTTACAAGAGCAAATCTATATACAGGTTAAATAATTCTACAAAAAATTTTCTACGGCTTTAGGCAGATATTCAAATTCTAAAAGCTGAATTTTTTTTGCAAGCGATTCAGCCGTTTCATTTTCATCTATTGGGCACTTTGCCTGTAATATAATTTCGCCTTTATCGTAATCTTTATTTACATAATGAATGGTAATGCCACTTTCTTTTTCGTTATTTGCTATAACAGCCCTGTGTACATTCATACCATACATGCCTTTGCCGCCGTAATTTGGTAATAAAGATGGATGTAAATTGATAATTTTATTTGGAAATGCAGTTACAAAAGCTTCTGGTATTTTAACTAAAAAACCGGCAAGAATTATTAAATCAATTTTTTCAACCTTTAAAAATTCAATAAATTGTTCAGTGTAATTTTCTAAAGCGGCTTTACTTATTATTTGTACGTTTTTTTTATACTTTTCTGCACGTAAAATTATTCCGGCATCGTCTCTGTTAGTAACCACTAATTTTATTTTTATTCGCGAGTCATTTGCAAAATAATTAAATAAATTTTCGGCATTTGTACCTTCTCCACTCGCAAATATGGCAGCATTTATCATCGGCGCAAAAATAGTTATTAATTAGAAAACAGCTAAGGCTTAACTAATAAAGAATTTACTAATTTTGCTTAACATGTATTTAAACTATATTAACTGGAATCCGTCTCCTGAAATTTTTACAATACCGGGAATTGACTGGCCTGTGCGTTGGTACGGATTAATGTGGGCATTGGCATTTATTGCCAGCCACTTTATCATGAACCGAATTTTCAGGACAGAAAAACGCTCTGATAAGGCACTTGATACGTTAACACTTTATATAATTTTTGGAACCGTTTTAGGAGCCAGATTAGGCCATTGTTTATTTTACGGGCCTTGGTTTGACGAAGAGCTATCAAACGGCGCCGTAATTGAAGGGTATTTATCTCACCCGTTAAACATGTTAAAAGTTTATGAAGGAGGTTTAGCAAGTCATGGCGGTGCTTTGGGTATTTTAATTGGTATGATAGTGTATTGCAGAAAAGAAAAAGAAAACTGGGTTTGGTTATTTGACAGATTGGTGGTGGTAGTGCCATTAGCCGCCATGTTTATTAGAATAGGAAATTTAATTAACAGCGAAATAGTAGGTAAAATAACCAATGTACCGTGGGCTTTTGTGTTTGAAAATAACGATGACGATAAATATAATTTTCAAAAATTCGGAATCCCTGTTCCGCCACGTCATCCGGCACAGTTGTACGAAGCTGTTTTTTGTTTCTTTTTGTTTTTCTTAATGTACTGGCTTTGGAAAAATAAACGCGATAAGGTGGGCCCCGGTTTTATGTTTGGTTTAATGTGTGTTCTATTGTTTATTGAACGTTTTTTTGATGAATTTTTAAAAGAAAACCAGGTGGAGTTTGAAAGCTCTATGGCATTAAATATGGGACAATGGTTAAGCCTACCTTTTATTTTAGCAGGAGTATTTATGATGCTTAGAGCACGAAAAATTAAACTTAATCAAGCTAATAGTAATCAAACAACAATTGAATAGTGGTGGCGAATAGAATTAGGTAGGCCTTCGAAGTCATACTGTGTTTATATGCCCCAAAGTTTATATAAAAACACACTAGTTTTTATTCCGACGTTTGCCTGCTGACGCAATTGCCATGTTTTATAGCTTAGTAGGCGAGCACCCAACTTAGACCACTGCTTAGATATCTGGATATAGTATTAATGCGTGGATAAAACCGAATTAATACTATCAAGAAAAGAAACAGTATGCGTGTTTAAAACAATTTTTCTAAGAAAATTACGTTAGTAACACATTGAAAAAAAACCTTGTTATAATAGCAATTTTTAATTGTGTTTTGTTGAGCGCTCAGCATGGCTATAAGTCAACATATCGCGTTGGGCTTAAGTTGGGGTATTCTCTCCACACCATGACGGGAGATCTTACTAAAACTCAACCTGGAGGAAACTTGTTAGGAGGATTCTGGCTCCAGCTAAAAATGAATAAAAGATGGACGGCTCAAACAGAGCTTTTACTTTTAGATAAAGGAATCGGTGTTAGATTGACCGGAAAGAGTCCTCATTTTGTCAACCTCCATTATTTTGAAGTGCCTGTCCTCTTTCAATACCATAGAAAAAATATTTATGTTGAGTTTGGTCCCGGTTTGGCATATATGATCAATTATCGTGAACATTTATATAGTAATGAAACACCAGAACTAGTAAATAATTATCCATTTATGAGAAGCGAACTTTCATTCAACCTTGGTATTTGTTGCACAATAATTGAGAACTGGGCAATCGGATTAAGACTTAACCATTCTCTATTGCCGGTGAGGGGGGCTGTTCCTAAAGTCTCAAGAGAATCTTATAATCGTTTATTAGCTTTAAGCGTAACTCGCCAACTAAAGAAAAAGAATAAGAAAACTAGTATTTCAAACGAATAATAAGCAAGTAGAACTTAGTAATGTTGCTTAAATTTTTCTTGACAAAACGAAATTATTTTTAGATTCGCCGATTTATTGCATGCAACAGATTCAAAAAGATTCCATAGCAAAGTAAAATTTCTTATTCTATCAATGCCTTCTTTTTAAATGTTAACAGCATTGTCAAAGAAACTGTTAATCCATTTTAATTCGTCAATTTCTTGTACCATTTTTATGTAAATGATTATTTGCAATACTTATTTATTAATATGTAAACAGATTGATCGCCAAGTTCCCCAGCTTTGCTAAGGTCTAAACATCCCAAATCTTTTAAGTTCATGCCCAACTTATGTAATCCACGGGTAACATAAATTTCAGTAGATTTTGGGTAAATCGTGAGTGCTTTATTAAAATCATCTAATGCACTCATATTGTCCTTTATTTGAGATTTACACTTTCCACGGTAATAATACGCTTGACCATATTTAGGGTTG
>CANFQR010000282.1 GCA_947449125.1 Bacteroidota bacterium
AGGTTTATAACTATGAAATTGAAATTGAGAGTTTAAAACATAGTCAGGTTTCAAATCAAAATGAAGAACAAACCATAATAATTGAAGACTTATACAAAAAGGTAGAAGATTTGCTAGAAGAGAAAAATTTAATGGCGGAACAACTATTAAAAATGAACTCAGTTGTTGGGGAAATATCTCAAGAGGTTGATAATCAAAATATTGATGTTATGAGCTTGAGTAATCACAGAAAAAATGTTATATTAGCAAACAATTCGGAGGAGAATAATGAAAAAACTCTTTTGAAAAAACAAATAAACGATTTGGTGCGTGAAATTGATAAGTGCATTATGTTATTAAGTGCTTAATTTTAACGCCCTCTTTAAATGAGTGATGTAAATATAAAAGTTGAAATTGCAGGAAGTGTTTTTCCCTTAAAGGTAAATTCCAATGATGAGAAAAACATTAAAGAGGCCGTTGATTTAATAAATACTAAAATTGCTGAGTTTGAGAAAAACTATGCAGTTAAAGATAAGAAAGATGTATTGGCTATGGTGATGTTACAACTAGTTGCCGAACTTTATAAAAAAGCCAATACTGCTGAAGGAGAATTAAGCCATTTAAAACAATTATTTTCAAATGTTGAAGATATGTTGATTAAACATATTGAAGACGTTAAAAATATTAGCTGATAAAGTAAACAAAGGTTTACGAGCTTTCACGCACAAAATTTGAGAATTTTTTCTTGAAATTTTGTGCGTTTTTTATTTAATAATTTAAAAGAAAGAAAAGATGGAAATATTAACATTGAGTTTAATAGTAGGAGCCCTAATTGTTGGGGTAATTTCTGGTTTTATTTTGGCTGGCAGTAAAATAAATGCTAGCGCCAAAAAAGAAAAAGATAATTTAATCAAAGAAGCAGAGGTAAAAGCTGAAGCCATTAAACAGGAAAAAATTCTTCAAGCTAAAGAAAAATTTTTACAGTTAAAGTCTGAACACGATAAATTAATACAAGAAAAAAATGGGCAAATACTTCAATCGGAAAATAAAATAAAGCAGAAAGAAGGCGAATTAAATAAAAAAATTGAGGATTTAAGTCGAAAAGAAAAAGAGGCAGAAGGATTAAAAAATCAGTCAGCACAACAAATTGAGCTTTATAAACAACGCCTTGATGAGGTTGAAAAAGGACACCGAAAACAAGTAGAAATGCTCGAGAAAGTTAGCGGACTTAAAGCCGAAGACGCTAAACTACAGTTAGTAGAGTCTATTAAAGCAGAAGCTAAAACTCAATCTATGTCTTACGTTAAAGACATCATGGATGAAGCTAAATTAACAGCAAATAAAGAAGCAAAAAGAATCGTTTTGCAAACAATCCAAAGAGTTGCAACAGAATCAGCTATTGAAAATTCTATTTCGGTTTTCCATATTGAAGGTGATGAGACAAAAGGTAGAATTATAGGACGTGAAGGAAGAAATATTCGCGCTTTAGAGGCGGCTACCGGAGTTGAAATTATAGTAGATGATACACCTGATGCCATCACTCTTTCATGTTTCGATTCAATTAGAAGAGAAATTTGTAGGTTAGCTTTACATCAATTAGTAACAGATGGTCGTATTCACCCTGCACGCATTGAGGAGGTAGTTGAGAAAACTAAAAAAATGCTGGAAGAAGAAATTATTGAAACGGGAAAACGTACTTGTATTGATTTAGGAATTCATGGATTGCATCCCGAATTAATAAGAATGGTAGGTCGTATGAAATACCGTTCTTCGTATGGACAAAATTTATTGCAACATAGTAGAGAAGTAGCAAATCTTTGTGCTATTATGGCCAGCGAAATGGGTTTAAATCCAAAAATTGCCAAGCGCGCAGGTTTATTACACGATATTGGTAAGGTACCTGATAATGAACCAGAATTACCTCACGCTTTGTTAGGAATGAAGTTAGCCGAGCAGTATAAAGAAAAGCCGGAAGTTGTAAATGCAATTGGTGCTCACCACGATGAAATTGAAATGAATACCTTGTATTCGCCAATTATTCAGGTGTGTGATGCTATTAGCGGTGCGCGCCCTGGAGCTCGCAGAGAAATTGCAGAACAATACATGAAACGTTTAAAAGATTTAGAATCGTTGGCGCTAAGTTATGATGGTGTTGAGAAAACTTATGCAATACAAGCAGGTCGTGAAGTGCGTGTAATTGTCTCTAGTGAAAAAGTAACTGATGGCAGAGCTGAAGAATTGGCATTTGAAATCTCTCAACGTATCCAAACCGAAATGACTTATCCCGGTCAGGTTAAGGTTACCGTTATCAGAGAAACCAGAGCAACGGGTTACGCGAAATAAATAGATTAAATTTATTTTATTTTCTTTCGTAAATGTAAATTATGTTTTGAGCAGTTGGTTTATAGCCAATTAAGCTTTCATTCCAAACATAATTGCTTAAACCGTTATCATTCATGTCAACTAAACCGGTGAGTTTATAATTTTTGTTTATATACTCATTGGCCCATTCAAAAACATAGCGGTCTGTATTTGCCTGAACTAGCAACGAAATTGGGTGATTATAAAAAATAAAGAATTTTGGTTTTGCTTTTTCAATGTCTTTAACATATTCTCGCTGCCATTCTTTATGTTCAGGCACATTATCAACCATAGCCGAAAAATAGGCATGCCTTGATGGGCAGTTTTTCTTAGTGTAAAAATAAATTTCAGGTTCAGAACCCATAGCAACAATTGCATCTTCCGGTTTTGAATGTGCGTTAATATAATTTGCGATTTCTTTTGTTTCAGGAAACGGATTATTGCCGTATACAGACCTTAATACGAGATTATAATTTGGTCTGAAATAATAATTTTTTAATCCTTTAAGATGATCAAAAGTTACAAAAATAAAAATTGACAAATAAGCGTATTTCAAGTAGTTAGATTTTGTATTAAAAACCGAACTAAAAAATTGATTGATGGCATAAAAAGTTAGTCCCGAAAGAATAGCTAAGCCTAAAGTTAACTGAATCCAATAATGGCCATAAAAATAAAAACCAGGAACAATCATTACACTTGAAAAAATTGCGAGTGTCCAGAATAACAATTTTGTTCTTAGGTTGATAGATTTCAGTAAACATAAAAAAACTGATAATATACCGTGATACCAAAAGAATTTATGATTTTGAAGTATAGCATCTCTTGTATACTTAAAGTACTTTATCCCTTCTTCAAAAGGAACTCGGCTCACGTAACGTTTAGGTATGTCATAGGTCCAATAAATCATTTCCTTGAAAGAACCATGCAGGTAAATCAGAAAAAATAAAAATCCCATTACAAATAACGCTCCGGCTGAATATATTAAAACAGGACGCATGAATAGGTTAAATGATTTTTCTTTTA
>CANFQR010000283.1 GCA_947449125.1 Bacteroidota bacterium
CCTATGCCAATGGAGGCAGCAGATATGATGGTTATATTAAAAGATAAAGAAGAGTGGACATCCGCAAAAACGTTTCCTGAACTGTCTGATAAAATGAGTAAGGCAGTTTCTGATGTCCCGGGAATAACAACTAGTTTTCAGTTTCCGGTTCAAATGCGCTTTAATGAATTAATGACAGGAGCTAAGCAAGATGTTGTGTGTAAAATTTTTGGCGAAAACATGGATACATTAGCTAAGTACGCCCAAAAATTAGCTGCGCTGGTTACCGGAGTTGAAGGAACTAAAAATCTTTACGTTGAACCAGTTACTGGCATTCCAGAAATTATAATTAAATACAACCGAGAAATTATTGCACAATACGGATTAAATATTAATGATATTAATAAAATAATAAATATCGGTTTAGCCGGGCAAACCACAGGAATGGTCTACGAAGGAGAAAAACGTTTTGATATGGTTGTGAGGTTAGATACAGAAAAACGAAACAGTCTTGATGACATAAAAAATTTATTAATTCCTCTAGAAAATGGCACGCAAATTCCTTTACGCCAATTAGCAAGCGTAGATATTAAAGAGGGTCCAAACCAAATTCAACGCGAGGATGCCAAACGACGAATTATTGTGGGTTTTAATATTCACGAAAGAGATGTTCAATCTATTGTAAACGATTTGCAAAAAAAAGTAAATGATAATATAAAATTCCCTCCGGGTTATTTCGTTACTTATGGCGGTGCTTTCGAAAATCTAAATGCAGCAAAAGCCAGATTGAGTTTAACTGTACCAATTTCATTGATTTTAATTTTTATTTTGCTTTATTTTTCGTTTAATTCTATTAAGCAAGGATTATTAATTTATTCAGCTATCCCGCTTTCTGCTATTGGCGGCATATTTGCTCTTGCCTGGCGAGATATGCCATTTAGTATTTCGGCTGGTGTTGGTTTTATAGCCTTGTTTGGGGTTGCAGTTTTAAATGGAATAGTTTTAATAGCGGAGTTTAATCGGCTAAAACAAGAGGGCTACGACGATACTCGCAAAATAGTTTTGATCGGAACTAAAATAAGATTACGCCCTGTTTTAATGACAGGATTTGTGGCTTCCTTAGGTTTTTTACCAATGGCAATAAGTAATGGGGCGGGTGCAGAAGTGCAAAGACCTTTAGC
This sequence comes from Bacteroidota bacterium, assembly GCA_947449125.1. GTDB lineage: Bacteria > Bacteroidota > Bacteroidia > B-17B0 > Aurantibacillaceae > Aurantibacillus. The sequence continues at coordinate 1,161 of CANFQR010000283.1, forward strand.
AACCGTTGTAATTGGCGGACTCTTAATTGCAACGGTTTTAACCCTTTTTGTATTACCAATTTTATATATTTTATTTGAACGTGTTTCAGGTAAAAATAACAAAACAGTAATTAATAAAAGCGCACTATTAGTCGCCTGCTTGCTTATGTTTTCCGGTAATCAATCTTTAAAAGCTCAAACCCCAATAAGTTTAAAAGTAGCTATTGATTCAGCGTTAAAAAATAATCTTTTATTAAAATCCGAAAATCAAAAAGCAGACTATCAAAAAAAATTAATTAAATCTGCAAGTGATATTCCGCAAACAAATGTGGTAGGCGAGTACGGACAAATAAACAGTATATATACTGATAATAGAATTGGCGTTTCACAATCAATCAGTTTTCCTACAGTTTATTCTAATCAAAAAAAATTATTAAAAGAAGAATGGAAAGTTTCTTTGCTGCAAGTTGCATTAAAAGAAGTTGACATAACAAAATCTGTAACCCAATTGTTTTATACATTACTTTATTTGAATGAAAAAGAAAAACTACTTTTTAAAAGCGACAGTATTTACGCTGCATTTTTAACTAAAGCAGAATTACGTTTCACAAAAGGAGAAAGCAATATTCTAGAAAAAACAACGTCCGAAAATCAAAGAGCTTTAATAAAATTACAGTTGCATCAACTAACATTAGAAAAAGAAAAGATAAAAATTCAATTTCAGTTAGTTTTAAATACAGAAACAAAATTTGAGCCACAGGAAAATAAATTTAAATTAGAAACCAACCTCGTATCTAACGCTAATATGTTAAACGAACATCCCGGTTTAAAAATAATGCAACAACAAAAACAAGTTAGTCTCGCATCTACAAAGCTCGAAAAATCAAAATTTTTGCCCGATATTAATGTTGGTTATTTTAACATGACTATGCAGGGCAATGGTTCGGATGATGTTTTATATGACCGCTCAAAACGTTTTCAATCACTACAGTTTGGTTTAGGAATTCCTTTATTTTTTGGTGCTCAAAAAGCAAAAGTTTCTGTTGCTAAAATAGGTCAAAGCATAGCTGAAACCAATTATCTTCAAGAAATCAATCAGTTTAAAAAACAATACGATGTTTTATGGCTGCAATATAAAAACCAGTTGGAAATAATTAATTATTTTGAAAAAACAGGATTGACAAATGCAGAGTTAATTAATTCTTCAGCAGACAAGCAATTTTCAAATGGTGAAATTAATTACCTGGAGTGGGTACTATTAACCAATCAAGCCATTGAATTAAAAAATAATTATATAGACGCCGTAAAAACATTAAATGATAATGTTATAGAACTTAATTATTTAATCTCAACTACTAAATAAAATGGTAAATAATAAATCATCTTTAATTAAAACGCAGCAGTTATTGGTTGTAATATCAGTTTTATTATTTGTTATTAAAATAATTGCTTGGTATTTAACGTCGTCAATATCAATTTTAACCGATGCCTTAGAAAGCACAGTAAATGTTATTGCGGGTTTTATTGGGTTATATAGCATTAATTTATCGTCAAAACCAAAAGACAAAGAGCATCCATATGGTCATGGAAAAGTTGAATTTATCACATCCGCGTTTGAAGGAGTTTTAATAACGGTGGCAGGATTAATAATTATTTATGAAAGCATTAATAATTTTATACATCCGCACGAAATAAAAAAACTAGATTATGGCCTAGTTCTTATTGCGTTTTCAGGTTTAATAAATTATATAGTTGGTCATATTTGCGTAAAAAAAGGATTAAAAGAAAATTCACCGGTACTGATTTCAGGAGGTAAACATCTTAAATCAGATACGTATTCAACACTTGGTTTATTAATTGGAATAGCATTAATATTAATAACCGGATTTAAATGGATTGATTGTTTAGCGGCTATTGTATTTGCATTTATAATCATTTTTTCGGGATATAAAATTATTCGTAAATCAATTTCAGGTATGATGGATGAGGCCGACCATCAAATTATAGATCAAGTTAAAAACGTTTTAAATGCCAATAAATCAAACAGCTGGATTGATGTTCATAACATGCGAATTATTAACTACGCCGGCTTTTATCATATTGACTGTCATTTAACTGTTCCGTTTTTTTTGACTATTGTACAAGGTCACCAGTTGGTAGATGATTTAACAGCTATGCTGTCGTCTCATTTTGACGATAGGGTAGAGTTTTTTA
>CANFQR010000284.1 GCA_947449125.1 Bacteroidota bacterium
CCTATTGCTTGAAGTTTAACTCCTTTTTTATCAAGATTTGGGGTTTCCATGCTAATGGTAGCAACCAATAATTCCATTAACGCGTCAACTTCATCTTTTGGCCTGTTCCAGTTTTCGGTACTAAACGCATAAAGCGTTAAATATTTTACGCCAATTTCACCGCAAGCCTCAACTATTTCGCGAACAGAATTTACGCCCTCATGATGTCCAAACACTCGGTCCTCGCCTTGTTTTGTTGCCCAACGACCATTTCCGTCCATAATAATGGCTACATGTTGTGGTACGTTTGTTTTATCAATTGATTGCTTTAACTCCATAAGCTACAAGGCTTACAAAGATAACAAAATAGTAAGAACATGCTTATTTAATTACTTGTTTTACTTAATTTAACAGGTAAATCAAGATAATGATACTTAGCTAAAATAACCCTATAAGACTTTGTTATTTTCCTATCGGTTTTTGAGCTTGTTTTGGTGGGTTAAAATAGATTTTTGCTTTTGCGTTAGCGGGGTCTATTTCTTGAACCATTTTCCAGTATTCATCAGCTTTTAATTTGTCTTTCACAACAGAAGTATAATATCCGGCAAGATATTCAAGGGCCTCAATTACATTGTTTTTATAGGTAGGGGTTGTTTTTTCTTCGGGCTTTAATAAGGTAAGCGCTTTTTCAAAATATGGTTTTGCTAATGCTTTTTCATTTTTAGGATCTAATTGCACATTTGCTTTTCCTCTCCAAAAATAACCTGTTGGCCACGCAGCATTTAACTGAGTTAGTTTTGAGAAAGCAGAATCGGCACTTAAAAATAATGGTAACGCTTCAGCTTCTTTTTTCTCTCTGCCTTTTACATCTTTAATTAAAGTGGCGTCGCGCTGTATATTTCCACCTAAATAATAATAAGCGCGGCCCAATGTAAAATAATCGTTATTGGTTAAATTTTTCCAATCTCCATTCATTTTACGATCAAAAGCTTTAATTACTTTGTCGTATTTTTTTGCTTTCATATAAATAGTAGCGATTTCAGACATCATTTCTCCGCTTGAAGAAGGGGATAACGCCATTGCTTTTTCCATTTCGATAACGGCTAAAGAATCTTTTCCTAACCTTGATAATAAAAGTCCTTTATATTTATAATCATTATATAAATATTTAAAATTCGGTCCTGCTAGTTCAAAAAACTGATTTATTGCTTTTAAGCCCTTGGTGTATGCGGCTGTATCTGTTTTATTTCCTATTTCGGCATAACTGTATCCAGCCAAACGCTCCAAATACAAATTACTAAAACCTTGTTTTTTTAGCCCGTCATATTCCGCAATAGACTCTGAATATTGTTTGTTCGAAAAAAGTGCGCTCATAAAACGATATCGGGCATCAACACTGTTATTTAACTCTAAATATTTTTTCCAATATTCAATTGCTTTTGCTGGTTGATTGTACAATGAATAAACTTCAGCAATTTCTCTGTAAGCTGGCGCAAAGTTTGGGTCAAGTGTTATGGCCTCTTTATATTTTTCCAATGCTAATTGGTAATTACGCCCTCGCTGATATAGCTTTCCCTCACGTAATATTCCCTTGGCACTACTTGGATTTAATGTAGTTGCCATTTTATAACTTTTGATAGGACCGCTCCCGTCCGTAGGGTTTTTTTCTAATTGCGCGTCACCCAAAATAATATAGTTTTCAGGATTTTTTGGCTCAAGTTTTATGGCGCTATTTATCATCACCAAGGCCTCGTCGGGGTTTTTTGAGTCTGTAACCAGCCAAGCTTCCGCAATTTTTCGAAAAAGTTCGGCGTTTTTATTAGCCCCTAAGGTAACCGATTTATAAAACTGTGTTTTTGCATCATTCACATTACCCTTTGTTAAAAATACTTTTCCAACACCTACGTAATTTAAAGGATAGGTTGCGTTAGCCTCAACACCTTTGGTGTAGTAAATATTTGCACTATCTACTTGATCGTTTTTAAAATAATTTTCGCCATAATAAAAATAGTTTTCCCCTTTTGAGGATTCCTTCTGCAATAAAGCTTTAAAATCTGAAGCAGCCGAAGCAAATCGTTCATTATCGGTTTTTTTTACTGCTTCTTGTAAGTTTTGTGCGTTTAATATTCCTGTGAAAATAATGGCACTTATAAATCCTGTTTTTTTCATTGTTTCTAATTACGTATGGTAAAAATAATACATTAATTTTATTCTGATTGTACTTATTCTTCTATCGTTGTTATAATTTAATAGAGCAAATTATGCGCCGTTTTTAAATAAAAGTTTCGTTTTAGCATTTTTTAATAGGTTAATTATTCAATCTTTACTTCTATGCTTCGCTCCTGTTGTTTTGTTGGTAATAAACCTTGTTTCAAAAAAGCGTTTTGTCCTTTTGGTCCGGCAACAAATGTTTCAAACCCTTTGGCAAGGCTGAACTCCCCTGTTTTTTTTATTACATAAAGTGTTGTAATAAAAGGATACGTTCCTAATTTAAAACTGCTTTGACTTGGGGTTTCAAAATTATTACTGTTAGGTTTACTTACCTGAATTGTTTTTATTTTATTTTGGTTGGCTATTACTAAAGAATCGTCAACATCGCTTAGCCAGGCAAAATCAATAAACGCAACAGTATTTAAATTGTTTGCAACATAATTTATACTTTCAATAGTTGATTTTGACACAAAACAATTAGCTGAAAACGATTTCCCTTTTAAAATAGAATCTCTTAAATAATGAATTATACCTGAATTGTTTCTATCCAATAGAGTCTTCATTTTTATTGAATTCCCTATAGAGTCGTTAAAGGCAAAGTCCTTACTTAACAATTGAAAGATTTGTTCAAAAGTTAATCTATTTATAGGTGAATTTATATTTGTAATAAGCATAACACCACTTTTGGCAACCGGAGTTGGCTTTATAAAAAAACTCCTTGACTCAAATGCTTTTCTTTCTTTTTGATTTAAATTTCTTGATGTAAAAATTGCCTCACAACTATCCTGATATAAGGCCTGAATAGCTTCATCGTTGTTTGATTTTAGTGTTATTATTTCGGCATTCGGATAAAAAGCCTCAAAAGTGTATTCTTGATTTTCTAACTGCCTTTCTAGTCCTTCATCATAATAAACTTTTAATTTACCGGATGTGGGTGAATTGTCAGAGTAATCATTTTTAAAATAATTATTACAAGCCGAAAATAAAAAACAAGAGGCTATAGTCACGTAAATTTTGTTGCTACAAAAACAATGTTGTTTTTTACTCCACATTTTTATTCCGTTTTATAGTGTGATATAATCTGAAACTTCTATAAATAGCATATGCAAATAACATAATTATAAAACCAATTCGTTTCCCG
>CANFQR010000285.1 GCA_947449125.1 Bacteroidota bacterium
GTCTTTAATATCTTTAAATGCATATTTAAAGGCATTAGTAACTATTTCATTAACTAAAAGAGCAAGAGATACGGCACTTTTACTAGAAATATATATTTTATCTAATTCAAAAATAAGTTTAACAGCTTTATCTTTACTGTAAAATTTAGCAATGGCAGAAATTAAGTCTGTTAAATATTCGTTTAAATCTATATTGGCAAAAGACTCGCCTCTGTACATTTTATCGTGTATGAGTGACATGGCGGCAATTCTGTTTCTTATTTCGGTAAATTGACCTGCTAATTTTTCATCATTAAGGGTATCTTTTTGCATTTCAATTAAGCCGAGAACCAAGGTTAAATTATTTTTTACTCTATGGTGAATTTCACCCAGTAAAGCTTCTTTCTCTATTAAAGATTCCTGAATTTTTAACTCATCAAGCTTTTTGGTTGTGATGTCAATACCATAACCAATCATAAAATTAAAGCCATTGTTATCATAAACAGGGTAATATTTCCGTAGTTTATATGTAATTCCTCCTTTTGAATTTGCTGTTTGATCTTCAAAATCTTGCGCTACACCTGTGTTTTTAGCGGTTTCAAAATATACTCTTCTTTGAATAGCAATAGACGTGTCCAGATTTTTTAACTTGCAGTAGTCAAAATCATCTTTGCCAATCATAAAGTTTCTGGTTTCTTCGTTTTTTATGGCAATAGAATTAATAAACATATACTGATGCTTTTCGTTAAACACCACAATGTCTATGGGAATATTTGAAAAGATAGATTCGTAAAATAATTTTTGTTCCTCAATTTTTAAACCTTTTTCTACAACTTCATTAGTTCGTTCTTTTACTTGATTTTCCATGTCAAACGAATATGACAAAAGACTATCTCGCATATTAATTAATGCATGGCCTAAAACATCATTCTCGCCAAGTTTAATATAATTTGCAGTTAAATTTCCTTTTTCTATTTCGTTGGCAAATTCTGATGTTTTTTTAAAGCTTTCAGATAACTTGTTAACTGAAATAGCCATCTCACCAATGACGTTTTTTTCGATTTCTAATTTTTCAAAAGCTAGTTCTCCCCTTGACAGTTTTTCTATAATTTCTTTCATTTTTAAAACCGGCTTATTAATATTAATTGAAATGAAATAAATAGCAGTGATTATAAAAAATAATAAGCCAAAGGATGAAATAATAAGTGTTAAGATTATTTTTTTTGAATCTTTTTGCAAATCGTCTTTAAGCTTATCTGCTTGTTTTTTGTTTTGAATAACAACGTCGGTTAACCGTTTAAGAATTGATTTTGTTTTAGGGATAATTTCTTCTTCAATAATTTCTTCGGCTCTAAATTTTCTTGAAGGATTTTCATAATCCTCAAAGTTTCGTAAAAGTTGCATTATTTTTCGTTGAGATTGAACTAAGGTTTCAAAATCCATAAAAATGGGTATAATGCTGTCTGAATTAAAAATAATTTTAGAATTATTTTTTTTAACAGAACTCACAAAATCTTTAATTTTTTTTCTTATTTCTAGGTATCTAAACCTATGCAAAGAATCTAAACTGTTTTTGTCATCGATATTATTGGGTAAGTGAACCCAATTAGTAGCGTACATTTTAGATTCTATTAAAATATCGCACAATTCATCTAATTCATCTACATAGGGATTTATGGATTCGGTAATTTTTTCGAGGTTTTCGTTTTCTCTTTGAATAAGGTAGTAATTGAAAGCTGTATTTAAAAAAACAACCGTCACAATTGCAGAAAATACAATTGTAATTTTAGGAAATCCGGTTAATATCAAATTCTTTTTTTGCCTCATTATTATACCCGAAAATGCTTTTGGTTATCATTCAAAAACATTAACATGTAGCAAATATATAAATATTATAATTGGCTCATCATGACCTTTGTTAGTTTATTTTTTCTAATTTCATGCCCGTGAAAAAAATATTTTTTTTAATTGTTTTATTAATTCCAATTTTAATACAATCTCAAACAGACACACTTCTTATTAAAAAGGATAGTATAGATTACTATGACATGACTCTTGAGCAGTTGCTTAAATTAAAAGCTCATGGGGTTCCATCTGAGTTAGAATCTTTTATTAATAGCTTAATTACAGTAGCCTCTAAAAAACCCTTAAGCGTGCGCGAATCGCCAAGTATTATTAGTTTAATTACCGAAGATGAAATAAAGAGTTCTGGAGCAAGAGATTTAATTGATGTGTTAAGATTAGTACCTGGAATTGATTTTGGGGCAGACATTGAAGGTGTTGTAGGGCTTGTAATTCGCGGTAACTGGGCGCATGAAGGAAAAATTCTTGTTTTGTTGGACGGTCAGGAAATGAATGAAATAATTTCTGCAACCACAACATTTGGTAATCATTATCCCGTTGAGCAAATAAAAAGAATTGAAATTATTAGAGGACCTGGTTCTGCAATTTATGGAGGATATGCCGAGTATGGTGTAATTAATATTATTACCAAGCAAGCAGAAGACATTAATGGTTTAATTATTTCAGGAACATATGGGCAGATGGAAAAAGACTTTGGACGAAGGAACTTAAATTTATTGGTAGGTAGAAAGATAAATGATTTTAGTTTTAGTTTATCAGGGCTTATTGGTCAAGGTCAACGAAGCGATCAAACTTATACAGATTATTCTGACACCAGTTATTCTATGGCAGGAAGTTCAAACTTAAATCCCAACTACGTTAATTTAGCAGCGAGCTATAAAGATTTAAGTTTCCGGGCCATAGGAGATTTCTTTAAAACTTCAATGCGAGATGGATATGGGGATGTTATAAAACAAGGAGCTGTGCCAACAAGTTTTAATGCAGTCTTTTCAGAATTAAAACATGTAAAACAGTTTAGTAAAAATTTTAATATTACAACAAGGGTAAACTACAAAAATCAAACACCTTGGAAGTCTGGCGGGTACGATTTTGAAAGCGAATATTATGTAAACGCAGGAAGGTTAATTGAAAATATAACTGCTAATTACAGCACAAACAGATATGTAAATTTTATTTTTGGTGCTGAGTGTTATCAGGATCATGCGATTGATAAAACTGATTCTGGTTATTTTTCAAATGGTGAAAAAAAGGTAAGCTATCAAAATTATGCCAGTTTTGTGCAAGGTTTAATTAAAACGAAACCTGTAAATTTTATTTTGGGTGCTCGTTATGATCATCATAATGCTTACGGAGAGGCGTTTGTGCCTAGATTAGGCTTAACAAAAAAATACGATAGTTTTCATTATAAGATATTATTCAGTCAGTCATTTAAGTCCCCTTCAATTGACAACATTAATTCTGCTGACTCTATAGGAATAA
>CANFQR010000286.1 GCA_947449125.1 Bacteroidota bacterium
AACTTTGGCATTTTAATGTCACTTAAAATAATATCATAATTATTTTTTAAAGCCATTTCTAAAGCAAGATTTCCATCCTCGGCCTCATCAATGGTATGCTTCTCAAATTCGAGTATTTCTTTTATTGATCGCCTAATTGCTTTTTCGTCGTCAACAACTAAAATTTTTGCCATAATTTATTTTGAACTTTTTATGTAATCTATTAATGCACCCTCTTTTAAAGAGTAAGAAGATACGCGCAGTTTAGAGAGATTTAAAGAATTAAGAATAAAATCTATCATTATAAACGATATTACAATCATATCAATTCTCATTGCTACAAGTCCTTTAATGTTTTTTCTCTCATTATAACTAGAGTTTGTAATCAGCCTTGAAACATTATTGTAATTATCCATATTTATTTCATAGCAAGTTTTCGATTCACAAACTGGTTCACCATTAAAACTACCACAAATTATTTCAATAACAGAGTCAAAAGCTCCAGATGAACCAACCAATTCAGAGGGTTTATATTTTTTTGCCGCAATAATAAGCGGTTCCAACTCCTCTGCCAAATAATTATTTATTGCAGATATTTCGGCGCCTGTAATTGGATCAGAGGGATTAAATTTTTCTAGCATTCTTGCTGCTCCAATAGGAAAACTTTGTTTCCACAATAAACCATTATTGTTTGCCAAAATAAACTCATTGCTACCTCCTCCAATATCCATAATTAAAGATGTATTAGGAGTCAATTGCACCGCCTCTTTATTTCCTAAATAAATTAATTCTGCTTCACGTTCACCATCAATTATTGTTATTTCAATTGAAGTTTCGGATTTAATTTGATTAATAAATTGTACACCGTTTTTTGCATCTCTAATTGCCGAAGTTGCAAAACCCAAAACCTTTGTAACCTCGTATTTATTAATATCTGTTTTAAATTTTTTTAAAGCTTCAATACCCCTATTGTAAGGCTCTCTATCAATAAAACCTTGGTTTATTGAGCCTTGACCAAGTTTAACAGAAATACGGTCGTTATAAATCTTGGAATACTTTAAATTTGGGTCCACTTCAATAATAAGCAAGTTAAACGTATTCGTTCCGCAATCTATTACAGCAAGTCTCATGAGTTAAAAATAACATTAAAAACGTAATTTTTGTTTATTTAAATTAACTCCATTATATTTATATCAACCAATTGAAATTTAAATTCTTAGACATGAAAAAACTAATAACCGCAATCATTTTTTTATTTAGTGTTACGCTTACTTATTCTCAAACAGTATATCCTAATAAAGTTGATGGTGAAATTTATGTAAAATTTACCAAAGCTGCTTTAAAAGACGTTTCAAAAGATAACCCAAATAATATTCCACTTTCAAAATTAACTTCAATAACAAAAATTTTAACCAAATATGGTGCTACAAGAGCATACAAGCCTTTTTATCAGGCTGACGATGATGCAAAACTTCCATATATATTAAAATTTGAATTTTCACAAATTAATAAAGTGGATAATTTCATTGAAGAATTGAATAAAATTGCGGGAATTGAATACGCTGAAAAAGTTAATCTAAATAAACTGGATATAACTCCAAATGATCCCACGTTTGGAGCACATCTTACCCAAATTAATGCCCAAAATGCATGGAATGTATTTAATGGTACCACCAATGGAAACTCAAATATTACTGTAGCCATTGTAGATAATGCAGTGGCTTGGACTCACAACGATTTAGTTGCGAATACATTTACCAACACACTTGAAATTGCTAATAATGGAATTGACGACGACGGAAATGGTTACATAGACGACCGTAACGGTTGGGATGCTGCGGATAATGATAATAATACGATACCAAGCAATAATGCGATGAACCACGGAACCCATTGTGCTGGTATTGCCGGAGCCAGAACCAATAACGGTTTAGGCGTGGCGTCTATTGGCTGGAATATAAAAATTATTCCTGTTAAATGCCAAAACAATACTGGAAGTACAACAGGTATTGTTGCAGGATACCAAGGCATTATTTATGCTGCAAAGATGAAAGCTCGTGTAATATCTTGTTCTTGGGGTGGCATGAGCACCGCATCTGCTTCAGAACAATCTGTAATAGATTATGCTTGGAACAGAGGCTGTCTTGTTATTTGCGCCGCTGGCAATGATAATAATCAAACGCTACATTATCCGGCGGCTTACAACAATGTGTTTTGTGTTGCCTCTGTTAGCACAGCAAATGTTAAATCCTCATTTTCTTGTTTTGGCACCTGGGTGGATATTTGCGCTCCCGGAGAAAATATTATGAGTACAGGCCCTAACAATACTTATTTTTCATCTTCTGGTACATCAATGGCTACACCCTTAGTTGCAGGCTTAGCAGGATTAATGCTTTCTAAATGTAATTTTATGACTCCTACTGATGTTATAAATTGCATTAAAAACACCTCGGCTAACATTTATACAATTACAGGAAATTCGGCATACGTTACCGGAAGTAAATTAGGACAAGGGAGAATTGAAGCATTTGCGGCAATGAATTGCGCAGCTTCATTTTTAACCTATGCTCCTATAGCTAATTTTTTCACACTTACTCAAAATGTGTGTCCAAATGTTCCAATAGCTTTTATTGACAGCTCAATGTATGCACCATCTAATTTTACTTGGACTTTTCAAGGAGGTACACCAGCCACTTCAACATCCTCTAATCCTTCTATTCAATGGACTACTCCCGGAACCTATTCTGTTTCTTTAACGGTTTCTAATGCAAATGGCAGCAACACTAAAAATAAAACTTCTTATATTACAATTTCCGGACCTGTTAATTTACCGCTTGTTGAAGGTTTCCAATCAGGCCAATTATTACCGCCAAATTGGACTGCTTATAATGTAAACAATGATATTAATTATTATGCACTTCAAACCGGGATAGGTGGATTTGGAACAAGCACAGCGTGTGTAATTTATGACAATTATAACTTAGACGCCGCTCCTGATAGAGATGAACTACGAACTCCAAAATATCTATTTAATAATGTTGTTAACTCAAAATTAAGATTTGACGTTGCCTACAAACAATTTGATAATCAGTTTTCTGACACATTAGAAGTAAGAGTTTCTAATGACTGCGGTTTAAGCTGGACGAGTATTTATTCAAAAGGTGGAACCACACTTTCTACATCAGCAGGAACCTTGCAAGCTAATTCATTTACCCCAACTGTAACCGAATGGCGAAAAGACACCATAGATATTTCTACATTAACGGCGGGTCAAAGTAATGTCATGTTTAGCTTTGTAAATAGAGGTCATTATGGCCAAACATTATATCTAGAC
>CANFQR010000287.1 GCA_947449125.1 Bacteroidota bacterium
GCGGTTGCGATTAAATTCACAGAGTATATACCTGGTGCTAGATACGTATTTGATGGATTTTGTAAAGTAGATTCGATGGTGAAATTATTATCAAAATCCCATTCCCAATTAGTAATTGCCCCAATAGGTGTTGTTGCGTCTGTAAATGTAGCAGCTATTCCTGAGCAAACATTATTAACATTATAAGAGGCTGTTGGTGCTGTATAAATTAACAAGGTTTTTGTTGCGGTTGCTGAACAGCTATTGTTGCTTATTAGTGAGAGCGTAATTGTTTTTATACCTGGTGTAGTATAATTTAAATTGTTTGGTGTAACAAGAGTACTAGTGGGCGGTGCGGCCCCAGCTCCAAAACTCCAATTATATTGATTTATGATTGAAGGTGCGTTAATTGAAGAGGTGTTAACTATAGAAATTGCTGTATTAGCGCAATTGTTTGCAGCACTAAAAGCTACAGTTGGCGTTGCATGCACCGTTATGTTTACTAATGCTGAATCTTTACAGCCATTATTAGTAATTCCAAGCAATTCAACGGGATATACACCATCATTTGGAAAAATATTACTCGCAGTAAAACTTGTATTGTCTGGTATATTGTCGTTGTTAAAATCCCAAAACCAATTAGTGAGTGAACTAGGCGGCGCTACCGAACTGTTATTAATGAAATTAGAAAATAAGCCTTTACAGACGGGATTTGCAGTGAATGAAATTAAAGGTTTTGGGAAAATGCTAACTGTTTTTGTTAGCGTTCCGCTACAACCAACGTTGGCGAAAGCAAATAAATTAACTGTATAAATTCCTGCAGCATTAGGGAATGTAAAAGATGGATTTGTTAAAGTTGATGTGTTTGGTGAGGCGCTGCCTGCTGTCCAAGTTTAGCTCATTTGAACACCAGCTAATGTTGTACTGTTGACAACATTTACAGTAGGTGTGTTTTGGCAATTTGGTATAAGTGTAAAATTAGGTGTTGGAAAAGGATGTACGGTAAATGTTTGAATGCTTGTGCCCGGGCAACTATTACCATTAGTAACAGTTAAAGAAGCAGTGTAAGTGCCTGGGCTGGGGTAAACATAAGTTGGGTTTTGTTGTGTTGAGGTATTACCATTACCAAAATTCCATTGCCATCCGCTCGAAACTGGCGAAGTGTTTGAAAAACTGATGGCAGTGCCCAAACAAACTGCGTTGGATGTGGTATTATTTGTATAACTTGAAGTAAGAGACGGAACTATATTTAATGTTGTGTTATTAATCCCACATGCGTTTGAATAGGTAATTACTGCAGTTGCAGGGCCTACAGCAGTGAATGGTTGTATTGGCCCAGTTCCACTAGCTGGTAAGCCAATATTTGGGTTTGTATTTGTCCAGCTTACCCCTAATGGTACCGGAATCATTGAAGTTTGTTGTCCGTTGCAAACATTCAAAGGAGCACCATTAACTACAGCAAGAGGTATTGTAAAATTTACTGTTAATGGAAACATACCGCAACCATCTTGGGTAAATGCGTTGTTGCCACTCACAATTGTAAAGGCTATTGGAACACCTGCAGGTAAATTAAAATAATCATAAACTACCCAATCATTATAGGTATTTTGCTGCCCTGGGCAACCTGTCACGTATGTTATTGGGGTTACACATCCTGGTAATTGGCTAAAAGGAACATTAAGTATACCAAATGCCGGAGATTGTGTTTGGGAAGTGGTAACACCGTTAATTGTTAGATTAATGGTCATGTTGGTTGAATTTACGCTGGCTGATCCGTGCCAGTGTTCAACAAATATTCTGAGGTTACCATTACAATCTACACAATAAGCAACCTGCACCGAATGGGCGTTAACCACATTCACCACATCAAACAATACAATTAATAAAATATAAAAAAAACGCTTCATCTAAATTTTTTAGTTTAAGGAATGTGAAGATAAGATTATTTTAAAAGCGCAAAAATGAAAATCGATTATTTAATGATTATTTAAAATAAATAATTGCTATCAATCACTCATGGTATGTGGTTTTTGAGCTAAGGTGTTGTTTTGATTATTTTTTTTGAGTAGTTCAGAGTGTTGGTATTTTCTATGATGATAACATAAATTCCGGCTTCTAATTTTTGGAGCTGGATGAGGTTTTTATACTTTTCGTATATAATCAATTTGCCCTCGCTGTTAATTAATTTTACCATTAATTTTTCTTCATCTACAGCACACAAATTGTTAATAATGATAAAGTCTTTAAATGGGCTAGGATAAACCGAAAAATCACAATTTTGGTTTTCTGTTTCTTTAATTGAGGTGCAAAGGTTAACCGTTACATAAGTAGAATCAGAGTTTTTGCAATTTTGATTATCGGTTATGGTTAAGTAATAATAGCCTTGATTTTGGGGATTAGAGGTGTTAATGGAAGGATTTTGGAGGTTGGAATTAAATCCGTTTGGCCCAAGCCAACTATATTGCGGCGAGCTACTTGATGTTAAATTTATGGCGCTACCCGAACAAACCGTAAAATTAACCGAAATTGTTAGGCTTGGCAGCGCATTTACGGTAACAAAAACGCTTGATGTGCTTGAGCAACTAAATGTATTTGTGGTGGTTAAAAAATAAACTCCCGAATTAGTTAATGATGAGTTTGGAATTACAACATTTTGTAAATTGCTTGTTAATCCGGCAGGCCCGCTCCAATTTATTGAGTTTGTAGAAGTCGTACTCAATTTTATGCTGTCACCTTGGCAAACAGAACTTATTGTATTTATTATGGATATAGGAGAAGGGTTTACTGTAATGGTTAATATTCCTGAATTACTGCAACCTCCGCTTGTATTAATGATTAACGAGTAAAGCCCTGAGTTGCCCGATGAGGCGTTATTAATAATTGGATTTTGTGTTGATGAATTAAAACCGGACGGACCAAACCATTGATAAGATGCACCGCTTACTGAGTTTGCAGATAAGTTTAATGAATTTCCGTTGCACGGCAAATTAGTTAATGCTGGATTCACAACTGGTTGAATACAATTTTTAAAGGTTGTGATATAACAGTCCATTCCACCGCCATTGCTAGATTGAAAATAAGCATTTGATACAGGATTTAAAGTTGGATAACCCAATGATTGTGTATAACCAACTGCATATATTTTTGAAGAGTTGCAATGTAGCCCGTACACATAATCATTGGATGAGCTGCCAAGATAACTACTCCAAAGACAAGTTGAACTTGTGTCGAATTTTAAAAGTATACCATCGTAAAATCCGGCGTTGTTTCCTTGAAAATAAGCACCATTACCAGGATTTAGAGTAAACAAGTTAGTTGAGTTGCTGTAACCACC
>CANFQR010000288.1 GCA_947449125.1 Bacteroidota bacterium
ATTAAATAAAGATGTTGACCTAAAGTTAATAGAAGACAGATGGACTTTAAACAAGCCCTTAACAAAGGAACAAGTTAAAAAGGTTGGTCTTGTTGATGTTGATGCTGAATATCTAGGCGCTTCAGGACAATTTAAATTCTACGAAGCTGTTAAGGTTTCTTAATTACCATTCTGCAGGTCCGTATTTTTTGGTGATTTTAGACTGCGGAAAGGTCATAAAAAAGAGTTGATCAATCCAAAATAATAATTTAAAACTATAAGTAGGCGAATTTAAATTTTCGCCTATTTTTTTGTTATTTTTTATTGCAAATCTATAGGCAACATCAGCACCTAAACCAAACCACTTTACAATTTTATATTGAACAGTTATGCCTGGTTCGTATAAAAAGAGAAAATATTTTTTATCCCTTTTATTTAAGGTATAAGTTTTATTAATTTGCCACCACGACAAACCTGTTCCGGCTTGAATGGGCGTACTTAATTGCCAACGTTTTGTTTTATAAAATACAAAATCTATATAGTAGAGTAGATAAGTTAATTTTAGGTATTTAGAAATTGTATCTATTTTTCCGTTTTCGTTTTGTAAATAAAAATTTTCTTGTACATCCGATTTCAGCCAGTTTATTCCTCCACCAACTCTTAATTTACGCTGAAAGGCAACTCCCAATCGTAATCCTGAAACGCTTATAATTTGATTGTTTATAAAACTGTTTCTTGATTCAAGTCGTGCATCTATACTTGATTTATTCTTAAATACCTCGTGTAAGGTGTCTAAAAACTGACATTTAAGTAACATGCTGCAAAAAACAAAAAACAGAATAAATATCTTTTTTTTCATTCTCTAACAAAATTAAGTTTATAACTCTTTTTAATACAATAGTTTATTCAATTGTTTCAACAACCTACTTATAGTAATTTTATAAATTAATGTTAGATACGCCCATAGAATATTTAAAAGGTATTGGTCCTCAAAGGGCAGAAGTTTTAAAAAAAGAATTAAACATTTTTACCTATTATGATTTGTTGCAACATTATCCTTTTAGGTATGTAGATAGAACCAAATTTATTACGATAAAAGAAGTTGTTGATGATAGTCAACTCGTTCAAATAAGAGGTGTTGTTGACAGAATGGAGGTGGTTGGACTAAAGCAAGCAAAACGTTTAATCGTATTTTTCAGAGATAATACCGGGTTAATTGAATTAGTTTTTTTTAAAGGCTATAATTGGATGGCACAGAAATTACAAGTTGGACCAGAATATGTTGTTTTTGGTAAACCAACTTTTTTTAAAGGAAAACTAAGCTTTGCGCATCCTGATATTGATTTAATAAATGGTAATTTTTTAAATCAGCAGTCCGCTTTTCAGGCAGTTTATAATTCATCAGAAAAATTAAAAATAAAGGGATTGGATAGTGAAGGAATAAGAAAAACAATAAATAGTTTATTACTTAATTTAAAAACAGAACATATTGAAGAAACCTTGAGTAATGATTTAATGACCGATTTTAAATTGATTGACAAATTCTCTGCACTTAAACAGATTCATGTACCAACAAATTTAAATGAATTAACCCAGGCTCAAAAGCGATTAAAATTTGAGGAATTATTTTATATACAATTAAAATTATTAAAATTAAATAAGGTAAGATCAGTAACTATAAAAGGGTTTGTGTTTTCAAAAGTTGGGCAACTGTTTAATGACTTTTTTAATAACTATTTACCTTTTAATTTAACTACCGCTCAAAAACGAGTATTAAAGGAAATAAGACTTGATGTTGGCAGTGGTAAGCAAATGAACAGGTTGGTGCAGGGAGATGTAGGTAGCGGTAAAACAATGGTTGCGTTAATGAGCATGTTGTTGGCTATTGATAATGGATTTCAAGCATGTTTAATGGCTCCTACTGAAATTTTAGCGCAACAACACGCAACAACATTTAAGGAACTTTTAATGCCATTAAATCTTGAAGTATATGCTCTTACAGGCTCTACAAAAACTAAAGAAAGAAAATTAATTCATGAGAAATTAATTAGCGGAGAAATTAAAATTTTAATAGGTACACATGCCTTAATTGAAGATGTTGTTAGATTTAATAATTTAGGCTTGGTTGTTATTGATGAACAGCATCGTTTTGGGGTTGCGCAGCGGGCAAAATTAAGATCGAAAAATAAATTTCCGCCACACATGTTAATCATGACGGCAACGCCTATTCCTCGTACACTTGCAATGACATTATACGGAGATCTTGATACGAGTATAATAGACGAATTACCGCCAGGAAGAAAACCAATAAGAACATTACATTTCATGGAAAATCATCGTTTAAGAGTGTATGGTTTTATGAAGGAGCAAATAGCATTAGGCAGACAGATTTATGTTGTTTATCCATTAATAAAGGAAAGCGAAAAAATGGATTATCAAAATTTACAACAAGGTTTTGATAATGTTCTCAACGAATTTCCTCCTCCTAAATATCAAATCAGTATTGTTCATGGCAAATTAACCAACGAGCAAAAAGAAGTGGAAATGAAACGATTTGTAAAAGGCGAAACCCAGATAATGGTTGCTACCACGGTGATAGAAGTTGGTGTTAATGTTCCAAACGCAAGTGTAATGGTAATAGAAAGCGCCGAAAGATTCGGACTTTCTCAATTACATCAGCTTAGAGGAAGAGTGGGAAGAGGAGGAGACCAAAGTTATTGTTTGTTAGTTACAGGTTATAAAATCGGTGCAGATAGCAGATTACGTATGGAAACAATGGTAAGAAGTAACGATGGTTTTGAAATTAGTGAGGTTGATTTAAAATTACGTGGACCAGGTGATATTGAGGGTACCCAACAAAGTGGTGTGATGGATTTAAAATTAGCTAATCTTGCGCAAGATGGGCAATTATTGCAGTTAGCAAGGCAAGCTGCCCAAAACATATTAGATGAGGACATGAATTTTGACTTACAAAAAAATAAAGTTTACGAAAGACAACTTGTTTTAAAACAAATGAATAGGCCTAATTGGAGCAAAATTGGGTAAATAAAATATAATGTAACATTTGCCAAAATAAATTAACTTTAAAAAATATTATGGAAGTAAAAGATAGTAATGGATCTTTGTTGAAAGATGGAGATTCAGTTCATTTGATAAAAGATTTAAAAGTAAAAGGTTCTTCTCTAGTTTTAAAACGCGGAAAGCTAATAAAAAATATAAAACTTACAGATGATATCGATGAGGTTGATTGCCGTGTAGATGGAAGCAACATTGTTTTAAAAACGTGTTTTCTGAAAAAGAGTTAGTGTAGTTTTACTTCTTTTTTGATTCAA
>CANFQR010000289.1 GCA_947449125.1 Bacteroidota bacterium
AGATGGCGAAAATCGTCGTTTATCACTAGGACACAAACAATTAGAAGAAAATCCATGGGATGTGTTTGAAACGGTGTTTACATTAGATTCAGTTCATAGCGGAACTGTTTTAAATGTAAATGATAAAGGTGCTACAATTGGTTTAACATATGGTGTTGAAGGATTTTGCCCATCTCGTCACTTAAATAAAGTTGATGGAACATCTTTAAAAGCCGAAGAAGTTGCAGATTTTAAAGTAATTGAATTCAGTAAAGATGCTAAACGCATTGTAGTTTCTCATGCACGTTTACATGAAGAAGTGAAAGACGAAGCAAGAAAAGCTGAAAAAGCTTCTAAAAAAGCTGACTTTGAAGAAAGTAAAAAGGCTGTTAAAAAAGTAAAAGATAATCAAGAAAAGACAACATTAGGTGATATTTCTGCGTTATCTGATTTAAAAGATAAATTAGACGCTAAAAAATAATAAGTCTAAAAAGAAATCCCCAAATTAACTAACGTTTATTTTGGGTTACTAAAAATCACGCCATGGTTTTTAGTTTTTTGAGAGCAAAACCCACACGAGTTGTGGGTTTTGTTTTTTATACATGTTTCTTATTTAGGCAATAAATTTAAAATTTAAGCGTTTATACATAAAAATGTAATTAATTATATCTGCCTATGATAAAAGTTTACCCGATTATTCTCGAAAAACAATCTAAATTAAAAGAGCAAACAAATCAAAAGATAATTGAAGCGAATTTATACATGCCTTCAATAAAAACCATTAACACTATTTTGCTGTATAGTAAAAATTTAGAATTAAAAGGTTCTGTTTATGTTGACTGGGTTGAAATAACTAAAAGTTAATCGTAAAATACGGTTAACTTAATAAAAACATAATTAACATTATGTTAAATAGAAACTATGAAATAATAAATTTTATTAAAAAAAATTCTGATTAAACAGTCCTTAATTTGTTCTGGTTAGCCTTTGAATAAGCAGGACACTTCTCGTGACTTTTACATGAAGAAAGACAAATAGTTAAAACTATTACAGATATGGATAAAGAAATTAATTTTTTCATAGTAGTTTAGTTATTTGTAAATTTAATAATAGTTTTAAACTTTTACAGATTAAAATTAAGAGATTAGAATTATTTAATAACAATGAAAAGTTAACATGATTTTTGAAAAACTTCCGATAAACTGGCTTGAAATATTGCTAGAAAAATATTCAGAGGAAGAAATTACAAATTTCGCGAAAAAAATAAATAATAGTTATGAAACCAACCATATTTTACCCCCTTTAAACCAAATTTTTAATGCCTTTATTCTTTGCTCAATTGAAGAAATAAAAGTTGTCATTCTCGGTCAAGATCCTTATCATGGACCAAATCAAGCCCATGGATTAAGTTTTTCTGTTCCTGACTTTGTAAAAATACCGCCAAGCCTTCAAAATATTTTTAAAGAATTAAAAACTGATATTCCACGATTTGAAATCCCAAGATTTGGAAATTTGGAACAATGGGCAAAACAAGGAGTATTGTTACTAAACGCTGTTCTTTCTGTAGAAGTTGGAAAACCAGGAAGTCACAAAAAACATGGTTGGCAAAATTATACTGATACCTTTATAAAAGCTATCAGTGATAAAAAAGAACATGTTGTATTTTTATTATGGGGAAATTATGCCAAAGAAAAATTAAACTTAATAGATGTAAATAAACATTTAGTTTTGACTGCTGCGCATCCTTCGCCGTTAGCTAGAGGCAAATTTTTTGGTTGCAAACATTTCAGTAAAACTAATACCTATTTACTTGAACATAATATTGCTCAAATAGATTGGCGTTTAAATTAAGGATTTACATAATTTTAAACCTCATTTTTATGTGTGGAATATCGTCCTCTAAATATTCATTCCCTTCAATTTTAAAACCTAAATCTGAATAAAATTTTATAAGATAAGTTTGAGCAGACAGCATAATATCTTGATTTTTAAATAATTCAAACATATTACTTAAACAAGCTTTCATTAAAATTTTTGCGTAATTATTCCCTCTAAATTCCTTTTTAACCACTACCCTTCCAATTCCAGGTTCCTTATAACTTATTCCGGGAGGAATAATGCGAGCGTATGCCACAAGAATATTTTCAATTGTAATTAAAAGGTGTTTCGATTTCGAATCTTTATCGTCAATATCCTGATAAACACAATTTTGTTCCACAATAAACACTTCATTACGCAATTTGTAAATCTCAAATAGTTGATAAACTGTGAGTTGTGAAAATTCTTTTAAACTGATTTGCATAATTTTTTTAATAAGTTCCAACACTTAACATTACCAAAGTACAGGCATTTAAACATTCAATACCTCTTTTTGAGGCTTTATTAAAAAACGCATCATTTTCGGCTCCTGGATTAAAAATGATACGTTTTGGGTTTAAATCTAATATATAATCAATCCATTCAATTTGATTTTTTGAACTTATATAAAGCGTAACTGTATCAATATTAGAAATTTGAGGTTTGTTATTTAAAATTTTTATACCATTAATTTCGCCGGTTTTTAATCCTAAAGCAACAACCGTAAAACCATGTTTTATTAAACTTAAAATAGCTTTATTACTATACCTTTCTGGATTTTGAGATGCCCCTATAACAAGCGTTGTTTTCATTATTCATTATAGTTTAAATCTTTGGCAAACGTTTCCTCTAATTTATAGCAAGCAAAATAGGCTAAAATAAATACAACACTTCCAATTAACACTGACGAATTAACCCAACCCATATAACTTCTTAAATTAGAATGAATTAAGGCCATTAATGTAACAGATCCTCTAACAAAATTTGGAGCTGTAGTAGTAACTGTGGCTCTTATATTGGTACCAAACAGCTCTGATGCACTACTCATAAATACTGCCCAATATCCTGTGCCAAACCCTAGAAAAAGGACAATTGTATAAAAAATTAATATTGATTTTGAAGCAAAAAAATAATAAAGTATCGTAAATATTAAAGTTAACGTAATAAAATAGAACAGCACTTTTTTTCGTGAACGTATTTTTTGACTTAGCAAACCGCTTGCAACATCACCAATAGTAATTCCTATATATGCTACCATGATTGGTATTTTTCCTTCTTTTGGTGCATCAATCATGCCAAGTGCCTTACACATTTCCGGGGCAAATTGAACTAAAAAATACATTGCAAACCAAACAGGAACGGCAATTAAAATAATATTTAAATACTTGAGTAACAAACTTGGATGCGAAAAAAGGTAAAAGAAATTTCCCTTTTTTATGGTTTTATCTTCTTTTAATTTGGTAAACATACCAC
>CANFQR010000290.1 GCA_947449125.1 Bacteroidota bacterium
AGAGATTATAATGTTGTGAAGAAAGATTACGATTTATGGTTAGTGGCTATGTCTGACAAACCTAATTTTAAATCGGTTTTTTACGACGATTTAGATCATTTATTTTTTGAGGGTAAGGGGATGGCCAAACCTGAAGATATTTCAAAACCAAATCATGTTTCCCAAAAAATTACAGAAAAAATGGCTGAATTTGTTTTGGGTAAATAAAGTAGATTTCAATTTTTAAATACTAAACATGAGATTAAAAAAATATCAGATTAAACAATTGTTCTGAAAGTTAAATTAATTCTTGGTGTTAAATGTTTTGAAGTTTTTGGAATTTGATGTTCCCAATAATGTTGTGTTTGACCTTTCATTAATAAGAATGAACCATTTGTTAGTTTGATGTCTACTTTTTTAAGATCTTTTCGTGTTAAATGTCTTAATTGAAATAATCTTGTTTCGCCAAAACTAATAGAACCTATTACCGGATTTTGACCAAGTTCTTTTTCGTCATCAGAGTGCCAGCCCATGCTATCCTGTCCATTTCTGTAATAATTTAATAGTACACTTGAAAAATTAATTTGGGCTGTTTTTGTAATTCTTGATTTTATAAAAAGTAAATCTTCTGTCCATGGATTAGGCGTTAGTTTTAGGCCCGAGTAGGCATAAGGTTTGTCTTCTTCACCATAAAATGCGGTAAGTCTGGGTTGATTTAAAATTTTACCAAACATTTTTATAGTGTATTGTTGCCAGTTAATTTTTTCGATTAGGTTTTTATATAATTTTTCGCTTTCGGTTTTTGTGAAAAATTCATTAAATAAAATTATGTCAGCGTCAGGCAAATCAAATTTAGTTGTAGTTAACTCTAGCGAAGAATCTAAATTTTGATGAAATAAATCCATTTTAAATTAGGAATTAGGTTTATTTTTTAGCCATAAGTTTCTATATGCTTTATCACCATCATAGTCGTTGGCTTGTTTTTCTATATTAAAAATTCGTTTTTCTCTTGGGTCATTTCCCACACCTGCAATGTACGCCCAGTTCCCCCAATTACTGCAAGCGTCGTAATCTATAAGTTGTTCTTCAAAGTAAGCGGCGCCGTATCGCCAATCTAATTTCAAATTATGGCACAAATAACTTGCCACATTTTGTCTGCCTCTGTTACTCATGAATCCTGTAAGTTTAAGTTCAATCATGTTGGCATTAATAAAATCGCTATCCGTTTCTCCATTTTTCCATTTTTCAAATAAGTTTGAATTGTGCGGTTGTCTTTCTGTTTCTTTATTTTTAATGCCATTTAACATGAAGAATTTGTCAGGATATTTTTTCATCATAAATCTAAAATAATCTCTCCAGAGTAATTCAAATTCTAACCAATAGGTAGATTCATTTGCCGAATATTGGGCCTCATATTTTTTTAATTCAAAGAAAATTTCCCTTGGAGATAAGCATCCTAATGCTAACCAAGCTGAAAATTTTGTGGAGTAATTTTCTCCTATCATTCCATTTCGGGTTTGCTTATAGGTTGATATGGACTTTGTATTAAATAAATAAACGTTTAAACGTTTACACCCCTCGGTTTCACCTCCAATAAAATTGATTGCTGCACGATTATCTGTTGTAACATTATCAAGGCCTAGTTGTTTTAAATCAGGTAAGCAAACTTTTTCAATTGTTGGTGATTTTATGGTATTTGGTTTTAAGAATATTTCTCTAATTGATGATTCTTTTTCAATTCGTTTTCTAAAATTGGTAAAAATATCAGGTATATCTTTTAAGGCAAATGGTAAATCTTGTGCATGATACAAGGTACTTGTGCTATATGTTTCAAGTTCACACTTAGCTTTCCAAAGTTCTTTTTCAACGAGCAGTTGAGTTTGCTTTTCTTCAAACGATACTTCTTTTTTGCAAAACACTTTTTGAGCCTTAAATTTTTGGACTAATTTTAATAACTCGTGCTCAGGTTTTCCTGTCACAACAATTAATCCTGAGCCAAGCTTTCTTAGGTTGTTATCTAAATCAGCTAACGATTCCAGTAAAAATTTAGCTCTGAAATTCCCGGTTTTGCGTTGTCCGAATTCTGTTATTTTAAAATGAGATTCATCAAAACAGTATACAGGAATTATTTCATCACATTGGTCAATTGCCCTAACTAAGGTTTCGTTATCATGCAAACGCAAATCTGTTTTAAACCATACTATGCCTCTTTTCATTTACAGTTCGTTTATATGATTTAAATAATAATTAGCTTGTTCTAAAATTTCTGCTTTTATGTCAGGTTTCATTTTATTCCAAACATTGTACATCATACCTATACGTGGATTATTAGCCAGTTTGTTTTCGTGCCTGTTATAAAAATTCCAATATAAACTATTAAATGGACATGATTTAGGACCTGTTTTTTTTGTTTTGTTGTAAAAGCATCCGTTACAATAGCTGCTCATTTTGTTAATGTAACTTGCTGAACTCACATAAGGTTTTGTTCCAACAATTCCGCCATCGGCAAACTGACTCATGCCTCTGGTATTGGTGATTTCAACCCATTCAATAGCGTCAATATAAATTCCTAAATACCAAGCGTCTGTTTCATCTGGGTGAACTCCTGCCAACAAAGCAAAATTTCCTGTAATCATTAAACGCTGTATATGATGCGCATACGCATAGTTGAGCGATTGATTAATGGCATTTTTTAGACAATTCATTTTAGTTTTACCTGTCCAGAACCATTGGGGCAATAATTCGGTATGTTCAAAGTAATTTAGTTTACTATATTGGGGCATTTTTGACCAATAAATTCCGCGCATGTATTCGCGCCAACCTATAATTTGTCTTACAAAACCTTCTAATTGATGATAGGCAATTTTATCAGGATTTTTTATATAAGCTTCTATGGCTTTGTTGACCACTTCCTGCGGAGATATTAATTTAACATTAAGTGAGAATGATAAACGTGAGTGGTAAACAGACCATTCGTTTGGTGCCATGGCATCTTGGTAGGTGCCAAAAAGGTGTAAACAATGTTCTACAAAATAATCAAGTAATTCTAAAGATTGCAGTCTGTTTATGGGCCATAAAAAGTTTTTACTGTCAACTAAGCCAATTGTTTTTATGTTTGCTTTTAATAGTTCATTTTCAATGTTACTAACGTTATTGTTAAATATAAACGGCGATATAGGATTGTGATCCTTAGGTAATTTTTTACGGTTATCTTCATCAAAATTCCATTTATCATGTAAAGGTTTATTATCGTTTGTAATTAAAACTTTATGTTTTTTGCGCATGTGACGGTAAAATGTTTCCATTAGGTACATTTTTTTACCTTCA
>CANFQR010000291.1 GCA_947449125.1 Bacteroidota bacterium
CACCAATAATTTACCACAAACCAGTTTGTATTACTCCGGCATACAACGTCCGCTTTGTTTTAATTCCGGCGTGCATAACTGGCCCGTAATTGGTATACCTAACACCTACAACAGTAATAGTAATGCTGCAAAAGACAGAGCGCTGCAGAACAAGTGGGCTGAATGCGCTTGCAGTTATTATAATACAACGGGCATTAAATCCGAGGAAAAAAATGTTGCAAGTATATTAGTTTATCCCAATCCGGTAAAATCTGAATTACGTTTAAACGGCATTTCTGAACACTGTCAAGTAAACATCTATAGCTTAGATGGTAGAGAAATAGTTAGCGCAACAGAATTTGAAAAAAATACCATTGATGTTTCGTTTTTAAAACCAGGGATTTATTTTTTGAAATTACATAACAACTTTAGAACCACAACACTTAAATTTATTAAAGACTAAGGTTGTTTTATTTGATTACCGAACTAAAAAAATTCCATACCGCATCGCTTGTAATAGGCAACGCATTTACTTTAATTAATTCTTGTTTTACGGGATGGGTAAATTCTATTTCGAAACTATGCAGATGTATAAATCCACCCTGATTGGTTCTGGCAAAACCATATTTAATGTCGCCTTTTATTGGGCAGCCAATTGCCGCCAACTGACAGCGAATTTGATGATGCCTACCCGTATGTAAATTTATTTTAAGTAAATGATAATTATCTGACGATGCAATTAATTCGTAATCAAGTTCAGCTCTTAGGCCATTGGCAACAGGTTTAACATGTGCTTTGCTTGTGTTGTTTTTTTCGTTTTTTACAATAAAGTGAATTAATTTATCAGAGACTTTTGGAGGTTTATTTTTAACAACGGCCAGATAAGTTTTTTTAATTGTTTTTTCTCTAAACAATTCGTTAAAGCGTGAGAGCGCCTTGCTTGTTTTTGCAAAAATAACCAAACCACTTACCGGCCTGTCTAACCTATGAATAACGCCGCAAAAAACATTACCGGGTTTATTATCTCTTTGTTTAATGAAATTTTTTATTTTTTCGCTTAAAGGTAAATCACCCGTTTTGTCGGCCTGTACAATTTCAGAAGGTAATTTATTTACAATTAATATATGATTATCCTCATAAACAATTTGATGAGGCCATATAGAAGAGCTATTAATTTGTGTATTCACGGTATTATCTTATGCCGGTTTTTGTGGTACGTTTTGCCGATTTAAAAAGAGAGTTAAATTTATACTCTATTCCTTTTGAAGGAGACAAGGCCGGAGATTGCGCCAAATAACCAAAATTATTTATTAAAAAATAAGCTTCTGTTCCACTTATAAAATAATTATCTTTTGCCGTTTTATAAAACGATTTATCATAATTATACCAAATAGCCCAATTCAATTTTGGGTTTGTTTTTAAATAATTAATGTATGTTTTTAAACTGTCGTCTAGATTAACACTTACAAAAACAATTTTGTCTCCAAATTTTTTTCGCAGAGCATCTATCTTTGGCATTTCTTTTAAACTTTCGGCATTTTTAGTTGAGAAAAAATTTAAATATACCCATCTACCTTTAAAAGAATTTAGAGTACCTATTGTGCCATCTTTTGTTCTTGCAGAGAAATCAGGAGCCACAGAACCGCTTTGCATTTTATTAAAATACATGAGCATGGCATTGGCAATTTTTTTGTGCTGTTTGTTTTTTGTGGCTTGCTGAAACTGAGAAACCATGGATACAATTGCCGAACCGTTAAAATCGGGGCTATTATAAAAATCCCATAAATTTTTTAAAATAACCAATTCGCGCAATGAGTCAGATTTTAAAAACTTATCTTTCTTTAAAAAATCAGTTAATAAATTATAATCCGCTTTAACATTAATAATATTGTATAACGACTGGCCGTTTTGAGAAGAGGCAAAAGCATTTAAATAGCCTTTAAAGCAGGTATTAAAAAACTGCATGTATTCATAATGATAGTATAAAATTGGCCTATTGGTGATATAACCATTTATCAGATAATTTTCTCCTCTTGAAACACTGGCATTAACAGAGGCTATAGAATAATCAACATAACTTAAGAAATAATTATTCTTAATGGTTTTATATTTATTGTCGCAAATTAGTTTAAGTGTATCTGCACGTTTAAACATCATGGTTCGTGATAAAAATCTACCATCTTTAGCATCAAACATGGCGTTAAATTGTTTTTGAAAATCAAATGTCAACACATTTAACTCTGTTGAATCGGCTCCAACAATACCAATATTTACGGGCAATTCGGCATCGTTATTATAATCATATTCCTTATCTACTTCCGGTATAGTAATGCCATAAACATAATCGGGTTGAACATACAACTTTGCTGTTACATTTTGGATTCGTAAAAAAACAGGTTGCGTAAAATCTGACTGAAAATGAAGTTCAAAAAAACCATCTTGTTGAATTGTGTCTTGATCTTCTTTTTGTTTGATATTGGTAATATAATCGCTTAACGAAAATAGTTGTATTACTTTTCCTGAATAAGATTTATCAGCCTTACCTCTAATAATAATATTTTGAGAAATTGCTTTTGTAAAAACAAACAAAAAAAGAAAATATTTTACTGAGAATTTTATAAGGGTATAATTTAATTTCTTAATTAAGTTACATTATTAATTGTCGATGCGATCGAGACTAAACATATCCTTGTAATTCTCTGATATGTTTTTTGATTTTTGGTCAATGCCAATTACACTATACGTATCAAAATCAATCATTAAAGGGTTTATAAAAATTTCGTTTATACTTGTGTTAAAAAACACTCTGGAAGTATTGTCTTTAGAAATAATTAAATTAAATCCCTTATTAAAACTACATTTCTGAATACTTTTATATTTTCCTTTAAAACCTCCTATGTGCATGGCGAAATTGTTTGGAATAGGTGAAAGCATTGTTTTATATTGTCCCTCAAGTTTAAAAAATATATAACCCGAATTCCATTCCCAAAACATAATACTATCGGGAGAAAGATCGCCGGTTTGAGCGCCACTAACATTTCTTAAACTATCAACACCAATTAAAAATTCGAGTTCAGTATAATTTCCAACAGGAAAATTATTAATTGTAAAGGTTGTTGATCCTTTTACGTGTTGTATTAAATGATAACTCTCTGGCTCATAAAAATATGAACCGTCGTCTTTTTTAAATCTTAGATTAGAGATGTAGTAATTAAATAAATTCACCGTGAAACTATCGCCAAAAGCATTAGCATACCACTTGGTGTCTTTTATCAAAGGTTGATTATCGGCAAGAGCTTTAAAATTAAAAATCACTTTAG
>CANFQR010000292.1 GCA_947449125.1 Bacteroidota bacterium
AAATTCATCACCCGGCTTAGAGGGTATTGAAGGCGCTACCGGTGTTGATATTGCTGGGAAAATAATAGAGTATGTTGAAAGAAATGAATTTAATAAACCAGGCGAATAAATAAACTTGTGACAAAAAATATTTCTATAAACGGTCAAGAAATTAAACCTGGTGAAAACAAAAAGGTTATTTTAAATTCGTATGAACTTCATACAAAAACCAAAATTGAAATACCAGTACATGTTTTCCGTTCAAAAGAAAATGGACCTTCTTTATTATTAAGTGCCGGAATGCACGGAGAAGAGACTAACGGAATTGAAATTATTCGGAAAATAATTTCGAGAGATGAAGTAAAAAATTTGAAGTGTGGCACATTAATAGCCATACCCGTTATTAATTTAGTGTCTTTTTTATATGGGAGCAGAGATTTACCCGATGGTAGAGATTTAAATCGTTGTTTTCCCGGCTCTAAAACCGGATCGCTTGGTAGTAGAATTGCCAACGATTTAATGAAACATATTTTACCGGTTATTGATTTTGGAATTGATTTTCATACTGGAGGCGCAAAAATTAATAATTACCCTCAATTAAGGTGTGTGTTTGATTTTAAAGATAATGTAGATTTGGCAGAAAGATTTTCAACGCCATTAATAATTGATAGTACTTACCGTGACGGGACGTTCAGAAAAGAAGCGGCAAAAAAAAATAAACCTATTTTAGTTTATGAAGGTGGAGAGAGTATGCGATTTGATTACCTTGCTATTAATGAAGGCGTAAACGGTTGTTTGCGTTTAATGAAGTCATATAACATGATAGATTTTGAGTTGCCTCATAATCCGTTCGTGAAAATTAAAAAGGGTACATGGATTAGGGCTCAAAGTAGCGGCTTATTTCACATGAATGTGAATAATGGTGCACATGTAAGAAAAGGAGACTTATTGGGTGTGATTTTAAATCCTTTTGGCGGTGAAGAAATAAAAATATTGTCTACAACCAACGGATATATTGTGGGTTTAAATAGCAGGCCGGTTGTTGATCAGGGCGACGCACTAATACATATTGGAATTGAACAAGACTAATATAATACTTACATTTGTTTTTCATGACACAATCGTTTGATCTTGCATCAGTAGTAATTGTAGTTTTTGTTGCATCAGTATTTGTAGCAGGATTAACAGTTGTATTTAAATTTATGAAAAGAAAATAATAGCATGTGTTTAAGTCAATTTATATTGTTTTTAAATTTAGGTGGTGGCGAAGTAGTAATCATTTTATTTGTTATGTTGTTGCTTTTTGGTGGTAAAGGTATACCGAGTATAGCAAAAACATTAGGTAAAGGCATTAGAGAATTTAAAGATGCCACCAACAGTATACAAAAAGACATTAAAGAAAGTACAGGCGGTATTTCTGATCAGATAACTGAACATATTCAGGAAGTTAAAAAAGAAATAGAAAAAGAGTAAGCTATACTCAACGCGTATTTTTAGGCTAGTTAAATGATTAAAGTAATTTTTTTTCTCGTAATATTTTTTTGTTTTAACACCTCAATAATTTTTTCTCAAAAAATCGAGAAAATAAAATTTCAAAAAAACACGTCTACAATTTATTTCTACCAAAAGGGTGTATTTCATGATACTATTTCAGAAAATTTTGGAAATTCATTTTATTTATTGGTGCCGGATTCTATTAAAAAAGACATTGCTATTTTTATTGAAAATGGCCGTCTTACAAAAACATCAAATGACAGTATTGTGAAATTATACCCTATGCCGGGTTTAAATTACGAATCACAATTTCTCATAAAAGAAATGGTTTCGGAATTGGATTATAAAAAAATCCAAAAACAATTTCAATTAATAAGTTTGATAAATGGAACAAGTAATGTTCAAAAGGATAAAATAATAATTAAGATTACAAGTAAGAAGGAAAATGGCATAATTCTAGAAAATACTTTTTTCTACAAAAATTAGTCTTTGATTGACCAGTTTAAATTTTTCTGATTAACTCTTTCATTAATAACGTCATTTTTGGTTCTTGCAATTTGGCAATATGTTGAACCTCTTCGTGGCTTACATTTTGAACGACGCCCTCTACACCTAAATCGGTAACAATACTTATCCCAAAAACATCCATTCCTCCATGTTTAGCAACAATAACTTCGGGTACAGTGCTCATTCCTACAACATCAGCACCTGTTCGCCACAAGTATCTATATTCGGCCGGAGTTTCAAAACAAGGGCCGCTTAAACCTGCATAAATGCCTTCGCTCACCTTGATGTTATTTTCTTTAGCAATTTCTTTCGCTAATTCAATATAACTTTTTTTATACGCGTCACTCATATCCAAAAAGCGTGGTCCAAGCGAATCAATGTTTTTACCAATTAATGGATTTGTTGGAAATAAATTAATGTGATCATTAATAATCATAATTTCTCCAACCTCAAACTTTGGATTCATGCCTCCGCTGGCATTACTTACGCATAACGTTTTTACTCCTAAAGCTTTCATTACTCTAACAGGAAAAGTAACTTGCTGCATAGAGTAACCTTCATAGTAATGAAACCTACCTTGCATAGCCACAACTTTTTTGCCACCTAATTCACCAAAAATTAATTTGCCACTATGACCTTCAACTGTGCTAACCGGAAAATTCGGAATTTCATGGTATTGTAATTTAAATTCTACAATTATTTCTTTTACTAAGCCACCCAGTCCGGTACCTAAAATGATTCCTACTTGCGGTAAAAAATTATTTGTTTTTTCACGAATACTTTTTGTGGTAAATTCTATTTGCTCTAACATATTTTAAGATAACTTGATTAAATTCTTCTTCTTTTTCTTTAAAAGTAACTTCAACAGGAAGTATATAAATATTCATTCTTTTTGCATTTTCCCATACCGGATTAATCATCAGCCTCATAAAATCCTTTTCGGTAGTTACTAATAATTTATTGCCGCTTTCAATACTGTTGTAATAGTTTTCGATATCTTCTAAATCTTTTATCGAGAATTCGTGGTGGTCGGGAAATTTTAAATGCTTTAGATTTGCCGCATATTCTTTCAGATAATTTGTCATTGGTTTTTCGTTGGCAATACCTGCAAATGAAACAACAGTGTATCTGTATAAATCGTTTAAAGTGTCAATTTTATTTTCCTTGTTGTTTATGGCATAAAGCTCGCCATATTTTAAATAGCTGAAAAAAACCTGTTGATGAGCTAAGGGTTTGATATCTTTTAGGATATTTCTGATTTCAATTGCCGATGTTTTTTCAGGAACTTTCGACACAATTATTATATCGGCTCTG
>CANFQR010000293.1 GCA_947449125.1 Bacteroidota bacterium
ATTGATATAGATTTTTTGTTTTTAGATAAATACACAAAATTTGATGTTCTGCCATAAAAAAACTGGTTTGACTGCTTTTTAAGTTCAACTAATCTTTTAGTTAGCATTCGTTTTGTAGAATCGGCAACAGAATCAATTTGCCATATATTCATCATTTCTTCATAGCCTTTAAATTGACTTTCATCAGTACGTTTTAATTTAAAATCAAGAAGTTCAATATTTACCTGGAGTTGTTTAAAATTAAGTTGAGCCAGAGGTTTTTTATATGGCGTTGATGAATTCATATTTAAAACATCCTCGTATCTATTGCCATCCTTTAAAATTAAAACTAAAGCACTCGTATCAGCAGTTGTGGTTAATTTACCTGATTTAGCATACATCTGTATTGTATTGCCTTGTCTAGCTGTATGGTCATATATATAAATATCTTTTAAAGTATCTTTATTGTTAGATTTTTTACCAACTCTTAATGTATAATTTTCAATTTTATTATAAAAAACCCCCTCTTTGATATTTACTGTAGGCTTTTTCTGCCTTATATCATACAGCAAGGATTGAAATTTTAAATGCACAACAGGCATAATAAAATTATTAAATAAGAAAGTCGCCGCCGCCAAAAATAGTATAAATACAAAAACAGGTTTTATAATTTTAAATAACGATAAGCCTGATGATTTCATGGCAGCCAGCTCATAATTTTCGGCCAAATTACCAAAACTCATTATTGAACCCAACAACACCGCAAGAGGAATACATTGCGGAATAATAGCAATCCAAGCATAGGTAAACAATTTAACTAAATCAAAAGTTCTTAAACCTTTGCCAATAAAATCATCTAAATAGGTAATAACAATTTCTACCAAAAAAAACAGAAAGACACTTACAAAAAGTGTTACAAAAAAAGGAGGTAAAAACGATTTAAGCGTTAATTTATGTAATTTTTTTAAGGGCACAATAATGGCTAAAATTACATTAATTTACTTATTTTTAAACTTATAAATTAACTAAACTTTGTTATTTTTGCTGACTTATGATTAACGGAAAAAAAATAATTGCAGTTTTACCTGCCTACAACGCGGCACTTACCTTAAAAAAAACCTACGACGAAATTCCATTTGACATTGTAGATGATGTTGTTTTAGTTGATGATTGCAGTAAAGATAACACTGCTGAAGTAGCCCGTAATATTGGCATTAAACATGTTATTACCCACGAAAAGAATAAGGGTTATGGTGGTAACCAAAAAACGTGTTACGACACTGCCATTAAATTAGGTGCAGATATTGTAATAATGTTACATCCAGATTATCAATACACGCCTAAACTTATTCAAAGTTTAAGTTATTTAATTGCTAACGATTTATATCCCGTAGCTTTTGGCTCCAGAATTTTAGGAAAAGGTGCTTTAAAGGGTGGTATGCCACTTTATAAATATATCTTTAACAGAATGTTAACCTTTACTCAAAATGTATTAATTAATCAAAAATTATCTGAGTATCACACCGGTTACCGTGCCTTTTCAAAAGAGGTTATAAATAAAATTAATTACCATGCTAATTCAGATGATTTTGTGTTTGATAACCAAATGATTTCTCAAATTTTTTATGCCGGATTTGATATTGCAGAAGTTACATGTCCTACTAAATACTTCCCGGAAGCTAGTTCAATTAATTTTGCCAGAAGTTCAAAATATGGATTAGGCGTATTAGGCGTTTCATTTACTCATTTTTTAAATAAATTAGGTGTAATGAAGTCAGAAATTTATAAAACAAAAAAATAAAATAAAACAATATTAATGGCTGTTTACCGCTTTAGAGTTTACCTTGAAGAAAATGAAGATATTTATAGAGATATAGATATTAAATCATCACAAACATTTGAACAATTTCACACCATCATTCAGGAAAGTTTTAAATTTGATAATAAACACTCAGCTTCATTTTTTGTAAGCGATGATTATTGGCGTAAGGGACAAGAAATTACCTATAAAAAAGAGGATCTACCTTTGGATAGCGAAGAAATTCGAAAAAAAGTGGAACCAAAAAAATTAATGTCTGAGGTTAAAATTGCAAAATTTATTGAACAGCCGCATCAACGGTTTGTTTACGTGTTTGATCAAAATGTACAATGGTCGTTCTTAATTGAAATGCTAAAAATTACTGATGAAAATCCTAAAATAATATACCCCACTTGTATTAAAAGCATTGGTACTTCACCAAAACAATACAAACAAACCAATATGGCAAAAGAAGAACTTAGCCCTGATTTAGCAATGGCTGGCTTGTTGGATGAACCAGAATTGGAAGATGAGGAAATTTATAAAACTATTGACACAGGAGAAGAAGGTGTTGAAGATTCTGATTTAGATTCTTTAGAGGGTGAAGAAGGTGAAGAAAATGAGTCTGAAGATGAAAGTAGCGAAGAGGATTTAGATGGAAATGATTTTAATTTTGATGATTCTGATGAAGACCGATAATTAAAGCAGGCACCTTTAAAATTATCAAAATAAGGCGTTTAGTTTTACATAGAACTCCTCATAATTTTTCTCGGCAAAAACTTTTTCTTCAAACAACTTTCGGGAATTTTTTCTGATTTCAGGTATTTCCGAAGAATTTAAAATATACTCTATTTTATTTGTTAATTCGGTTACACTAAAATTTTCATCAACCAAACATCCAGTTTTATTACTAACCAGCTCTGAAGTTCCTCCAACATTTGTAGCAATTACAGGTATTCCAAAAGACATTGCCTCCATTATTGAAACCGGCAATCCTTCGGTTGAACTTACATTTAAAAATAAATTTATTGGTTGTTTTCTATAAAATTCCATTAAAGTATTATTGGTAACGTGACCATGAAATTTAATTTCAAGATTTGTTCTTTTTGACTTAACGAGTTCAAGTAACGTATTAATAAGTGGGCCGTTTCCAAAGTGATGCCAAACAATTTTTAAGTTTGTTTGCTGCAAGGCTTCAAAAATTAAATGAACACGCTTTAATGCCACTATATTAGAAACACTAATAACATGATAAATATCTCCTTCGGAAAAAGGATTTAATCCATTATCTGACACACCCAAACGAGACAAAAATAATTTATTTGCAAACGCCGAATATTTTTGATTTAAATAGTTTTTCCCATTTTCAGAAATAGGAACTATTAAATCCACAGCTGAAAAAATTGATTCTCTTAAAGGAGCATAATTACTCTTTATATTCTCGTACAAATCGGAACCATGCAATCTTATTACAATTTTTAAATTCTTGTTTTTTAGTTGTTTTTTTAAATATGG
>CANFQR010000294.1 GCA_947449125.1 Bacteroidota bacterium
ATTCCAAAACTAACGCGTTTAAAACCTAGATTATATAATGTTTTTAGATGTTCCTTAGTGGTATTGTTTGGATGACCTTCAAAACTAAAGTCAACATTTTTGGCCAATACAGCTGTTTTTAAGATAGCGTTTAACAAGTAGTCTAAATTTTCCGGAGAAAAGAACGTAGGGGTGCCACCGCCTAAATGAATTTCTTTTATAATGGGCTTACCTCCGAAATTAGTCAGGTATAGTTGCCATTCTTTTAAAACAGCGTCAATATATGGAGTTTCTACTTTGTGATTGACAGTAATTCGTGTGTTGCAGGCGCAATAAGTGCATAAGCTTTCGCAAAACGGCAAATGAATATAGAGACTAAGACCATCATTGTTATATTTAATAAAGGCTTGTTTAATGTGTTCAATCCACTTTTCCTGATTTAAATTATTATCCCAATAAGGTACAGTAGGGTAACTTGTGTATCGAGGTGTTTGAATATTATATTTTGAAATTAAATCCATTATTTAGTTAATTACCCACTGTTGCTCATTTTTTAATTCAGACAAAAAACTATCAATCACGCCTTGTTTTACATGCTGCATAACTACTATTTTATACCAATTTGGATTTTCGTTATGACTATCAGGAACAAGATGGTATTTATTTGCTAATTTATGACTGATATAATCTGCTTTAATGGTAACAATATTTAAATCAGGATTTCTGAAATAGGGTATGTTTAAATCATTTAGCTTCTCGCAAATTAAGGTTGTTCGGTCAAGTAATTGTTTCATTTTAACCGTCCAGCCAACTGAGCCATGAATTCTTAATATCATCCAAACACATACAGCGTTTGCTCCCGATCTGCTGCCGCATAATGTAAAATCTTTACCTTTTACATAACCTGCTTCGTTTGTACAAACATATTTTATTAAGTTTTTTCTAATTAAGAAAATTCCGGTTCCGTATGGAGCCTGAAGCATTTTGTGTCCGTCTATAGAAAAAGAGGAGATGTTAGTGTTTTTAAAATTATATGAATTTTGATTGTTTGTAAATGGATAAATGAAACCACCGTAAGCACCATCTACATGAAGTTTGTAGTTGATATGCAACAAATTTAAAAAATTGGTAACTTTTTCTATGTCATCAACAGAGCCAAACATGGTGGTGGACATGTTCATGTTTATGATAAAATAGTTTATTCCGTTTTTTAAAGCTGATTCAATTTTTTGTTCAAAATCTTTAATTAAGAGTTCTCTCGTTGTTTCATGAACATTAACTTCTACACTTTTAAGATTGAGTAGATCAATTCCTTTTGGGATAGAGTAGTGGGTATCGGCAGAATATACTACCGCAATTTCATTTAATTTTGCATCATACTCTTTAACAAAATAGTTCCGATAAATCCAAAGTGCTTCAATATTGGCTTCTGTTCCTCCGCTGGCTACGTAACCATCATAAGAGTTATGTTCTGCGCGAAAAATTTCTTCTGCGCAAATTTTTATCAAATCTTTTTCTATCTCCTGAGTTCCTTTAAAGAAGTCTTCATGTTCATCGCCAAAGGTGTGAATGCCTATGTGATTTGGATTAGCAATTAAAGTTGATAAAAATGGCGCATCTTTTAAGAAAGGGGCGTCGTCATAAAAAATATCAGTATCTAAAAAAGTTCCCGGAATGCCAAGAATGTTTTCGGTTTTGTAATTGGTGTTTTTACTTAACGATTCAAAAACTTTGCTTCTTATTTGTGAGTATGAATATTTTTCCCAAAACATAATTTATTTTTTGTGACAACAAGATTTTATTTGTTTACCTACGGGTTTTATATTCTCTGGTTGTTTTTCGCAACAAGTTACTTGCTTGGTTTCTTTTTCAAATTCAGGACTTAAATAAGGTATGCCTAAATTTAATCCTCTTACAATTAATAAAATAGCCATTACAGATATTATGTATGGGGTAGAGCTACGAATAAAGTTTCTGTATTTTAAATTTATAAATTGACCCAAAAAGGCAGCGGCATACATAATTAATGATGTGCCTAAGCCAAAATAAAACATAAATAATGCGCCTTTTAAAAAACTGCCTGAGGTAATTGCACCGGCTATTCCTAAATAAACTAAGCCACATGGCAAAAGTCCATTTAGCAATCCTATGATAAACAAAAAGCCTAAACTTTTTTTATTGAATAAATTACTTAAAGTATTTTTTAATTTGTTTATGAGCGGATAAATTAAAGTTAACCCGGAAATATTACTTTGATTAGTTTTTGTTAAGAAAACCGAAAATAGAAGTAAAACACCAATACTAACAGATAGTACTTGCTGAAATCCGCCAATAAAGAAAGATTGACCTAACAATCCGAATATAAGTCCTAATAATGTATAAGTAAAAACTCTTCCCAAGTTGTATAAAAAAATACCTAAATGTTTTTTTATTGGTTTGTATTGATGAACCGGAATAGCTAATGCAATTGGGCCACACATACCAATGCAGTGAAAACTTCCCAGAAAACCTAATGTAATGGCAGCTAGTAAAAATTCCATTTTTATTTTATAAAAACAACTTCTTCTTTAAAGAAGTTGAAGCCGTTATTTTTCCAAGACAATTGCATTTTATAAACTCCGCGAATTAATTCGCCGGTATTTATGATTTGCCGGTTACCGTTAAATTTCATGTTTAACTTAAAATCTTTAGATGCGTCGGAAGGCCTGAAAAAATTAATAGTTCCGTTAAAATCAGGTTTAATAAAAGATGAATCTATGCTTAATATTATCTGCTTTCCGGATAGTTCATGCTTTATACTAGAAGCGAGTTGCCTCTCATTATTTATAGCGTCAATTTTATCTTGAAATTTTAATTCCTGTGCGTAGTAGTCTTTGCTTTCTAATTCAATTTTTTGACTAAAACAAAGTACTACAAGCGTAACAATTAAGGCTACAAAACTCAGATATAAAATTGTAATTTTTTTTCCCCAGCTCATATATTAGTTATTATTTTGATCGTGAAATGTTGCTTAAAAAATTTGTTTTTACTGTTTTTATTTTTTTGTTGTTAGAATAAATACCAATTTCTAAAATTGATTTTCTTTTTTTGATGTCGTTTTTTTTGAGAATAACAAAAAATTCGCCTTCGGTCACAGCTTCGCTTTTAACCATTAAATCTTTACCAATTAGTTGAATATCGGCGTTGAAATTTTCTACCTTAATTACTACAGGTAAATCTTTTCTTGTTTTGTTTACTAATTTAATGGTATATAAATTACTTAGTTTGTTGTTGGGTTGCTCTTGATATAGCATGCCTTTTGCTCTTAAAAT
>CANFQR010000295.1 GCA_947449125.1 Bacteroidota bacterium
GTCTTTTTTATGAATTTTGTAAGAGGCGTAAGCAATACAGGGCGCGGTATTTCTTCTTGAAGGTTCTAATAAAATATTTTCTTTGTTTAATTTAGGTAGCTGTTGTGCAACCAAGTCAAAATAGATTGAGTTAGTAACCACATAAATGTTTTCGTTTTTGCAAACTTTAAGCATGCGGTTATAAGTGTCTTGCAACAAGGTGTTGCCGGTACCCAGTATATCTAAAAATTGTTTCGGATGTTGTGTGGTGCTCATTGGCCAAAACCTTGTGCCCACTCCGCCGGCCATTATTATTGCGTAATGATGATTCATAATTGCACTGCAAAAATATAAAATTAAGCCGGTTATATGGTTAAAAAGTTGTAATAACTTTTTTATTACAATAAAATAACTATCTTTGCCCCGTCTTAAAAATCCTCCCGCCATTATTGTTGGCATTGTACATTAACTGCGGGGTGTTTTTAGTAGTTAATGTATAATTTAAAACAATTAAAATGACGTTTCAAGAATTAGGTCTTAACGACGACCTGTTAAAAGCCGTTACCGATTTAGGATTTACAAGTCCAACTCCCATTCAGCAACAAACTATACCTCAGTTAAGTAAATCTCTTAGCGATGTTGTGGCCCTTGCACAAACAGGAACAGGAAAAACGGCAGCGTTTGGACTGCCAATTTTAAATAATATTGATTTGGATAATAAAAAAGTGCAAGCACTTATTTTATCTCCAACGCGCGAACTTTGTGTGCAAATCACTAACGATTTAAAAAATTATAGCAAATACATGAGAGGTTTTGGAATTACCTCCGTATATGGTGGCGCTAGTATTGAAAATCAAATTAAAGATATTAAACGTGGTGTACATGTTATTGTAGCAACTCCAGGAAGGTTAGTAGATTTAATTGAGCGAAGAGCAGTAAATCTTAATACTGTTAAAATTGTTGTTTTAGATGAAGCTGATGAAATGCTTCACATGGGATTTAAAGATAGTTTGGATGCTATTTTATCTGAAACTCCCGAAGAGAAATATACCTGGTTGTTCAGCGCTACTATGCCTAGAGAAGTAGAGCGCATTGCCAAAAATTACATGAGTACCCCGATTGAAATAACATCCGGCAAAAAAAATGAAGGCGCAGAAAATATAAAACATATTTATTATGTTGTAAATCCTCGCGAACGTTATTTAGCGCTTAAACGCATTGCTGATTATTTCCCCGAAATTTTCGGAATTGTATTTTGTCGCACTAGAGCAGAAACTCAGGAAGTGGCTGAGTCTCTTATTAAAGATGGTTATAGTGCAGATGCTTTGCATGGAGATCTTTCTCAAGCACAAAGAGACTTTGTAATGAAACGTTTCAGAAATCGTACTTTGCAAATGCTTGTTGCAACAGATGTAGCGGCTCGTGGAATAGATGTTGATAGTGTAACGCACGTTATTAATTACAATTTACCAGAAGATGTAGAAAATTACACACACCGAACAGGTCGTACCGGTCGTGCTGGTAAAAGCGGAATTGCAATGGCAATTGTATCACCTAAAGAAGCAGGCAAAATAAAAGATATTGAGCGCATTCTTAAAAATAAATTTGAAAAAATGAATGTGCCTACTGGTGTTGATGTTTGTGAAAAACAATTGTTTCATTTGGTACATAAACTACATGATGTTGAAGTAAAGGATGAAGAAATTGAAAAATTTCTCCCAAAAATTTACGAAGAATTAAAAGATTTGAGTAAAGAAGAAATTATTAAACGCCTTATAAGTGAAGAGTTTAATCGTTTTTATAATTATTATCAAAATGCACCTGATTTAAATTTAGGTAAAGATGGTAAAGGATCAGTTGACGGAGCCTTTGGTAACGGACGCACCACACGTTTCTTTATAAATATGGGGAATTTAGATGGATTTAATCCTAACAGCATAAAAGACTTTTTATGCGACTTGGTTAAAATTCACAACCGTATGGTTTTTAATGTTGATGTTAAAAACAGTTTTTCATTTTTTGAAACAGAAAGTAAATTCGTTGATAATTTTTTAGCAATAAATTCACAAGATATTGAGTTTAATGGCAGAAAAGTATCCTTAGAAGTTAGCCATCGTAAAATGCGCGATGGAGGTGGAAGTAGAGAAGGCGGAAGCAGGGATGGAGAAAAAAGAAGTGGTGGATACAGCAGAAGCGGCGGAGGTTATAAAGGTGGTGAGAAGCGCGATGGTGGTTTTAAACGTCCAAGAAGTTCATCTTCATTTGGCGGAAGTTCAGAGAAGCGTTCTTTTAACAGAAGCAGCGATTCCGGCAGTGGAAGCGGAGAAAGAAAGCGAACATTTGGAAAGAGTAAATTCAGAGATTAATACATTTAAATTTTTTTAAGTTATGCCTATAATTTCTAATAAAGCAACAGTTATGCCAGCATCGCCAATTCGTAAGTTGGTGCCATTTGCAGAAGCAGCGAAAAAGAAAGGTGTAAAAATTTACCATTTAAATATTGGTCAGCCCGATATTGAAACCCCATCGTCTTTTTTAAATGCGGTTAAAAATGCTGATATAAATGTTTTAGAATACAGTCACAGCGCAGGTAACGAAAGTTACCGAAAAAAACTTTGCAATTATTATAAAGAATATAATATTGTCGTTGATCATAACGATATACTAATTACTTGCGGAGGGAGCGAAGCCATTGAAATTGCAATGCTTACTTGTTTTAACCCTGGCGATGAAATTATTATTCCTGAACCATTTTATGCAAATTATAATGGTTTTAGCTGTGCTGCCGATGTTGTTGTTAAGCCGGTTATAAGTTACATTGAAAATGGTTTTGCGCTTCCTGAAATTTCAGAATTTGAAAAACTAATTACTCCAAAAACAAAAGGAATAATGATTTGTAATCCCGGAAACCCTACGGGATATTTATATACTAAATCGGAATTAGAAGCTTTACGTGATTTAGTAAAAAAGCATGACTTATTTTTATTAAGTGATGAGGTTTACCGTGAATTTTGTTATGACAACAAAGAATATATCAGTGTTATGCACCTTGATGGTATTGAAAATAATGTTGTTTTGTTAGATTCAATAAGTAAACGCTATAGCGCTTGTGGTGCAAGAATTGGCGCTATGATTACAAAAAACAAAGAGGTGATGTCGGCGGCTTTAAAATTTGCACAAGCACGTTTAAGTCCCCCAAGTTATGGTCAAATTGGCGCAGAGGCAGCCTTAGATACACCAAAAAGTTATTTTACTGAAGTAAAAACAGAATATATAGCAAGACGAGATTTTGTTATCGATTCTCTAAATA
>CANFQR010000296.1 GCA_947449125.1 Bacteroidota bacterium
AAACCAGGTATTATCTTTAAGAGCTTGCCAATTTGAAAAATATTTTCAGCAAATGCGGCGTAGTTAGTGGTTTCAAATTCTAACGATCGGCCAAATTGTGAATTAGTGAGTGTTAAATCAAAATTTGTTCCGGTTGTTCCATTTCCAAGTTGATTTCTTTTTGTATTTCCTTTATAGGCTCTTACGCCGCCTGCAAAGACAGCCTTTAATTTAAAAAAAATATATTTTACTGATACACGCGCTTCGGTTCCGTAATTCATATAGTCATCGCTGTCTACTTGTCTGGGTGCGTATTGATGTGTAATAGGATTGATACTGTCATTTATTGTAATGGCTTTTGTAAAACCTACACTGTTTCTTTCGGCAATGGTTGCGAATGATTTAACTTGAAAACTTACTGATGGTGAAATGTCATAATTAACTATCAATGATGCTACATTCCAAGGAGTACTAAACCAGTTTCTTTCTCTGAATGATTGGCGGTGATTTTGATTGTATTGTTCGTCAGTTAGTCCGCCTGGCTGCTGACTTTTGTAATTCATTTTTGTATACTCTGCGCTGATATTTATTTTTTTTGTTAAGTGATAGTTTATTGAAAAATATCCGCTGTAAATATTATAACGGCTATTGTTTCGCCATCCTTCTGCTTGGCGGTGATGAATAAAACCATAATACGACAGTTTTTTATATGTTCCGCCAATGGCATTATAGGTGTTAAATAAACCGTAAGAACCAATTGTTTGTTGAGTTTCAAAGGAGATAGGTTTATTAGGATTTCCTTTTTTGATTTTATAATTGAGTAATCCGCCAAACTGTGGCCCATATTGTAAAGAGGCTGCGCCACGAACGACTTCAATTTTTTCTAAAGCTTCCATAGGCGGACTGTAATACGTTTCGGGGTAGCCAAAAACTTCTGAGCTAATATCGTAACCATTTTGTCTTACATTAAATTCCCATGATCGGTTTGGGCTTAAGCCTCTTGTTGCAACCCCAACTTGAATGCCGGAGCCGTCATTTTCCCAAATACTCATACCAGGTACTTTTGCAAAAACTTGGCGTGTATTATTTGTACTTAGGTCGGCGTTGATTTTATCGAGTTGTATTACTTCTGTTTTTTTACCGGCGTAAATTATATTTTCTTTTATGTCGGGCAGGCGTTCCATTCCGCCAAAAGATTGGTATTCGTTTATGATAATTTCGTTGAGGTTAATAATTTTTGTTGTGTCGTTTTTTTGGGCGTATGAAATTGAGAGTAATGTGATAAAAAATACGGTAATAGATAGGACAAGCTTTTTCATTTACTACAACTAATTTGAAATGTGATGTATTTTATTTACACAACAAAATTCTTATTAAGAATAATTCTAAACAATACCTTAAATGTGGTATTTTTAATTTTTTTTTGGTCTTATTTGAGGTTTTAGTGTTGCGGAACAAAA
Source organism: Bacteroidota bacterium (assembly GCA_947449125.1). Classification (GTDB taxonomy): domain Bacteria; phylum Bacteroidota; class Bacteroidia; order B-17B0; family Aurantibacillaceae; genus Aurantibacillus. Next base: position 1,440 of record CANFQR010000296.1, read on the forward strand.
CTACTAAAATTTAAAACGAGGTTCCTGTCCCATAGAGTAAACCCAGCGCATCTATACCAAAGCTGTAACTAGTGCCTAGGTACATGATGAAATTTTCGCCACGCAATATCTTTATTCTACCTGCAGCAACTGGTGCAAAACGAATGGTATTTTTAGTATCGAATAAACAGCTTACTAACGGCCCTACTTCAAATTCAATTTTTGACTTATCGTCAATTTTTATTTTTAATAATTTAATGATTGCGCCGGTGCCAATAGTTGGTGATGCTTTTTCATTAACAAGTTGACCGTTTATTAAAAATTGTTTTGATTCAGTCGCAAAATTAAAGAACAATGGTATACGCAAGCGTTTATCAGGCCGAAACTCTGCCAGAAACAATACAGCGCTGGTTGGAATTACAATAGCTTCATTGGTAATTATATTAGTTTGTTTAGAATTTGAGATAAATAATAGTGATTGACCGAAGCTGAGTTCAAAATGTTTTTTTTGTTTTTTGGTAGAGTCCGGGCTTTGGGCAGATAGACTTAGGTTAAGGAGCAGGCAAAAAATTAGACAGATTGCTTTCATGAAATATAAATTTTAGTTTATTTCGGTATTATTATGCAACATGGCTTGATTTATAAGTGAAATGGCTATTGAATTACTATTTATTTTTTAAGTAAAGATTATGATAAAGTTTTATCGGGATTTAATTTGTTATAGAAAATATATGAAATTGCTAAAATTCCAAAAACAATCAAAGGAAAAACTGTATGCCCATTTACGCCGTCAACTGCACCATGGCTAATGGACGCGAACATAAAGTTAAAAGCAAAACCAGCATAAGCCCATTCTTTTATTCGTTTAGGAATTTGAGGAATAACTAATGCTAAAACGCCTAAAATTTTAAAAACAACCAAGGCGTTTCCAAAATATTCTGGATAACCTAAATGCCTGATTCCCTCTTTTGCTAATTCTGTTTGTGAAGTTAATGCCGGCATTACTCCTTCAAATAAAGCGATAATTGTTGTTGCTGCCCAGAATATTATTTTTTCTTTTTTCATGGTTGTTTATTATAATTTGTTTTTAGTTTGATGACAATTTACTTTTGGCAAATGGTTTTAGTTTATGGTTTAATTTAGCACTTTCAAAACTTGAATTAAAGGTAATAATGTTTGTTACTTTTTCAAAAGCAATTGTATTTTTTAAACCGGTACTTGCAGAACTTTTAAAAATATAAAGGCAATTTAAATTTTTATTCCAATTACACAAACATCATCTATCTGTTCGAGATTACCTTTCCAATCTTCAAATTTTTGATGAATAAAAATTGCTTGCTCAGCCATTGTTTTATGGCTAATGGATAAGAGCATTTCTTCAAATTGTTTGTATTTGAATTTTTTACCCTTCGGTCCGCCAAATTGATCAGCGAGCCCATCAGTAAACAAATAGAATGTTGTATTTGATTTATATTCTATTTCATTACTTGTAAAAGGGTTTAATTCATACGATTTTCCGACAGGTTGTTTGTCCGCTTTTATTTCAAAAAGTTGATTGGCAGGTCGAGTGGAGTCAACACCTAAACCTGTCGACTTCTCGACTTCGCTCGAAGTGACAGTATTTTGTATAAACCAAAGCGGGTTATTAGCTCCACTCCAAAAAACTTTTTGATGTTGTTTGTCAATACAAAGCAATGAAATATCCATTCCGTCTTTTACTTCATCATTGCTTTTTTCAAATGTTTGAATAACTAATTCTCTTGTTTTATCAAGTATTTTTCCTGTATCGGTTAAACCAAATTCGTTAACACTTCTGTTTAATGCATTTGAGCAAACTACAGATACCATAGCACCGGGAACACCATGGC
>CANFQR010000297.1 GCA_947449125.1 Bacteroidota bacterium
CGTTATAGGCAAATTAGATTTAAAATGCCAATTAATTGCGTTATCAAAACTTTCATAGAGCCCGCCATCACAACCCATTAAAAAATGAGCGGTATTATCCGGGTCAATCCACAAGGCATGATTATCTACATGTTTATGCTTTTCGCCCATACCCTTAAAGCTTACACCACCATCTGTGGTAACTTTTGCCCAGGTATCCATCACAAAAAACTTATTTACATTTTTAGGATCGGCAATAATTTCCTGATAATAATTTCCATCGGTTGCAGTGCCACTTTGTTTTTCCCAACTAGCACCTCTATCTATACTTTTATATACTCCTTTATTTTCACGACCTTCAACCATCGCATAAACAACATCCGTATTAACCGGCGAAATAGCTAGTGCTATTCGGCCAACCTCACCAGACGGCAAACCGTTAGATAATTTAATCCAGGTTAACCCATCATCAGTACTTTTATAAACGGCACTTTCAGGACCTCCGCTTATAAATGTCCATTCATGCCTACGACGTTGATGAGCGCAAGCATACAAAATGTTTGGATGTTGAGGGTCTATATGCACCTCATTAAAACCGGTATTGTCACTAACGTTTAAAATCTGCTTCCAAGTTTTACCGCCATCGGTTGTTTTATAAATTCCTCTCTCGCCACCACTGCTCCATACCGGACCATAAGCGGCAACATAAATTACATCTGAATTTTGAGGATGAATGGCAATTTTTCCGATATGTTCTGATTTTGTTAAACCTACATTTTTGAAAGACTTTCCCCCATCTTCACTTTTATATAACCCATCGCCATAGCCAACCGCACGCTGATTGTTATTTTCGCCACTACCTACCCAAACAACATTTGTGTTACTATTATCTATGGCCAAACAACCTATAGAGTATGCTCCTTGCCCGTCAAAAACAGGTTCAAACGTTACACCGGCATTTTGCGTTTTAAAAACACCTCCTGCAGCGGCTGCAATGTACCACTCACTTTTATTATTAGGATTTACGGCAATATCAATAACACGGCCAGAAGTAACCGCGGGGCCAAGGCTCCTAAAAACCAAGGCAGAATAGGTTTCAGATTTATTTATGTCAGAAATTTTTTCCTTTTTTTCAGTGTCTTTTTTAGGCACTACTTTATTTTGAGCAATTGTAGTTGTTGTCAAAAAAGCTGCCAGCGTAATAAACAAACTGTAATTTTTCATGTTCTTTTTTATAATGTAAACAAAGCTAACAATTAAAGACTCTTTAACAAAAACAGAACTTATTTGAATCTTTAAAAAAATATTTTTTAGCCTAACCTAAAAATTTATTTAGATTTGTATGATTTATTTTTATGACAATTTCTCTTACCGAAGAAAACTACCTGAAAGCAATTTATTCATTAAGCTCATCAAGCGTTGATGAAGCTATAAGCACTAATCAGATATCTGATAAATTAAACATTAAAGCAGCTACAGTTACTGATATGCTCAAACGACTCTCGGAAAAAAAATTAATTAATTACATTCCATACAGAGGCGTTAAACTAAACGAAAAAGGAAAACAAACTGCTGTTAAGGTGGTAAGAAAACATCGTTTATGGGAAGTTTTTTTGGTTGAAAAATTAAACTTTAAGTGGGACGAAGTGCACGAGATTGCTGAACAATTAGAGCACATTAACAGCGACGAGTTAATTCTGCGACTGGATAAATTTTTAGGGAAACCCAAATTTGACCCGCATGGGGACCCAATACCAGACGCCAAAGGTTTGTTAAATGTTGTAAAAGCAGTTGCATTAAACAAACACAAAACCAAAAGTGAATTTATTTTTGTAGGTGTTACAGAACACTCTAAATCATTTTTACAACACCTTACAGCAATTGGACTTAAAATTGGCGATACATTAAAAATTGAAGACATTAATGACTTTGACAACTCGTTTAAAGTAAAAATAAATAAACATAACACCCGTTTTTTTAGCAATAAGGTTGCTGCAAATATTTTAGTAGATATCAAAAAATGAACAAATCATTAGAAGAAGTTAATGCCAGTGTAAACACTAATACAAGCAGTAATTTTAAAAAACTTTTTGCGTTTTTAGGTCCGGCCTATATGATTAGTGTAGGTTACATGGACCCAGGAAACTGGGCTACCGATATTGCAGGCGGAAGCAAATTTGGGTTCAGTCTTTTGTGGGTGTTAGTTATGAGTAATTTTATTGCCTTACTCTTACAAAGCCACTGCGTCAGACTTGGAGTAGTTAGTGGTAAAGATTTGGCTCAAGCTTCAAAAGAAAGTTACCCGGCTTTTGTTAATTTGTTTTTATATATTCTTGCCGAAATTGCTATTGCGGCCTGCGATATGGCCGAAGTAATTGGCATGGCCATTGGTATTCATTTGTTGTTTCCAAATGTTAGTATTTTAACCGGCGTTTGCATTACTGTTTTAGACAGTTTTATTTTGTTGTTTCTATTAAATAAAGGTATTCGTAAACTAGAAGCGTTTATTATTTGTCTGGTATTTCTTATTGGGGTTTCGTTTTTAATTGAATTATTAATAGCTAAACCTTCAATAAGCGAAATTGCGGGCGGACTAAAACCAATTATAAAAAATAACGAGGCACTTTACATAGCCATTGGTATTATTGGTGCTACGGTAATGCCCCACAACTTATACCTGCACAGTTCGTTGGTGCAAACGCGCAGGTTTAACCGAACACCAGTTGATATAAAAAAAGCCATACGATTTAATATAATAGACAGCGCTATTGCTTTAAACCTAGCGCTATTTGTTAATGCAGCCATTTTAATTTTAGCCGCCAGTACATTTTTTAAAACCGGAAAAAACAACGTGTCCGAAATACAAGATGCACACCAATTATTAGCACCAATTTTAGGTAACTCACTCGCACCTGTTTTATTTGCATTAGCATTAATTGCGGCAGGACAAAGTTCTACCATTACCGGAACTTTAGCCGGACAAGTTGTAATGGAAGGTTATTTAAATTTAAGACTACAACCATGGATTAGAAGATTGATAACACGACTGATTGCTATTACACCTGCTTTTGTTGCTATTGCAATAATGGGAGATACCGCAACCGGTAAATTACTTATACTTAGTCAGGTAATATTAAGTTTACAACTTGGCTTTGCCATTATACCACTCATACACTTTGTGAGCAATAAACGAAAAATGGGTGACTTTGTAATTCCTCTATGGCAAAAAATTTTGTCGTGGGGAGCTGCCATCATTATTATTTCATTAAACATAA
>CANFQR010000298.1 GCA_947449125.1 Bacteroidota bacterium
GGAAACAATCCATTAAAAACCTTATCCCCAAGGTTTTCGGTTGCCTATCACGTTAACCGCAAATTTGATTTAACCGGTTCGGTTGGTAGTTACTATAAAATTCCTAGCTACACAAATTTAGGATACCGAAACTCAAGAGGAGAGTTGGTTAATAAATCTATGGAGTATATACAATCAAACCATTACGTAATTGGCACGCAGTTTTTACCAAATGAGGCACTAAGGTTTACGCTAGAGGGATTTTATAAGCAATACAATAATTACCCGGTTTCAAAAATTAATGGCACATCACTTGCTAACCAAGGAGCAGATTTTGGTTCGGTTGGAAGCGAAGCGCTTCAGAGTACAGGTAAAGGCGAAACATTTGGTTTTGAATTTTTTGTTCAACAAAAATTAATAAAAAAATTATTTTATGTTTTAAGTTATACGTTTGTTAGAAGCAGTTATTCCGGAGAAGATAAGAAGCTCATTGCCTCTTCATGGGATAACCAGCATTTAATATCCGGAACTCTTGGGTATAAATTCGGAAAAAACTGGCAGCTTGGTTTAAAATACAGGTTTGCTGGCGGAACGCCTTATACACCATTTGATTTAAATGCATCACAACAAAATTTTGCTTTATTAGGTACCGGAATATTGGACTATACAAAAATTAACACCTTACGCTTAAGTAATTTTAGCCAGCTTGATTTTAGATTAGATAAAAAAATTAATTATAAAAAAACCAGTGTAAATATTTTTATTGATTTTCAAAATGTGTTAATGACTTCGCAGGAAAGTGCGCCTTATTACACCTTTAAACGAAAAGAGGATAATACAGGATTTGAAACAACCGATGGGAAGCCTTTAAATTCTGATGGTTCAAATGGTATACCTGTGATTTTAGAAAATTTCAGTAAAAATGTGACACCATCAATAGGATTTACATTTGAGTTTTAACACGATTGGTTTAAAATTCAAATTTGTACCCAACACCTTTAACGGTTTTAAAATAATCGTCACCTATTTTTTCGCGTAATTTTCTTATATGAACATCAATGGTTCTGTCGCCAACAACAACCTCATCGCCCCACACCTGATCTAAAATAAATTCACGCGTAAAAACCTTACCGGGTTTGCTACTTAGCAGGGAAAATAATTTAAATTCTTTTTTAGGTAACGAAATTTCGGAGTCATCTTTATAAATCACATGTTTTTCTTTATCAATTCTAATATTTCCAAACTCGATAATTGATTCAGAAACATTTGCAGCCTGCAATCTGCGTAGAAGAGCTTTTACTCTGCTTATAAACACTCTTGGTTTTATAGGTTTTGTAATGTAATCGTCTGCACCAACTTCAAAGCCTGCAATTTGTGTATAGTCTTCGCTTCGGGCAGTAAGAAAAGCAATTAAAACATCATGTAAGTTTTTTTGTTCACGCAATTCTCTGCATGTTTCAATGCCATCCATGTCAGGCATCATTACATCTAAAATAATTAAGTGCGGAATTTCTTTTTTTGCAATTTCTATGGCGTCTTTACCATTGTTGGCAGACAAAATAGTGTAACCTTCTTTTTTCAAATTATAACCTAAAAATTCTAAAATATCCGGCTCATCATCAACTAAAAGAATTTTAAAATTAGAATTGCTCATACTTGTTTACTTTACGGCACTAAATTAACCATAATGCCAATGTCCTAAAGTTAATTAATTATTAAATTATTTTACAAAAACAACAATTAAGTTAAGCTTTTGGTAACATCAAATTTAAGTAAGGGTAATTTAAGATTCTTTTTTTTGTGGCCGATATCACTATATAAAGTTATGCAAAAATTATTATTCACCTTGTTAGTTGGTTTTACATTAACAAAGGCAATTAGCCAAACAGGAAGAATTTCAGGAACAGTTATGGATGCCAAAACCGGTGAGACTTTGCCCGGAGCCACTGTTTTAATTGAAGGAACAACAAAAGGAGCTAGTGTTGATTTTGATGGTAAATTTTCTTTAAACAATGTGTCGGTTGGAAAAGTTAATTTGCTAATAAGCTATATTTCTTATAACTCAAAAAAACTTACTGAGGTTGTTGTTAAAGAAAATGACGTAACCACCATCAATGTATTATTAGACGCATCAACTTCACAGGATTTAACTGAAGTGGAAGTTGTTGTTACGCTTAATAAAGAAAACAATACAGCTTTAGTGTTGCAACAAAAAAATAATGCGAGTGTTAGCGATGGTATTAGTGCCGAAACTATAAAACGAACTCCTGACCGTAACACTTCAGATGTTTTAAAACGCGTAAGCGGTGCAAGTGTTCAAGACAATAAATTTGCAATTATTAGGGGTTTGAATGAAAGATATAATGCGGCTTATTTAAACGGCGCCCCATTGCCCAGTTCTGAAAGTGACAGAAAAGCGTTTGCTTTTGATATTTTTCCAAGCAACATGTTAGATAATCTGGTTATTACAAAAACCGCAAGACCTGATATGCCTGGAGAATTTGCAGGGGGTATAATAGATATAAGCACCAAGAGTATTCCAGAAAAAAATTTCGTGTCAGTATCTGGTGCTGCGGGTTATAATACAATAACAACTAATAAAGAACAAGTATATTACAAAGGAGGTAAAAAAGACTGGTTGGGATTTGATGATGGCTCACGAAAAATGCCAATACAAATTCCTGCAATTGAAGATTTTCCTTATATAAAAAATCAACAGGCCGATTTAGCGAAATCATTACCTGAAACCGACTGGAATACGTATTCAAAAAACTATTCGCCAAATCTTTCGTTTCAAACAAGTGCAGGTTATAATATTAAGTTAAAAGAACGCGATTTTATTGGTGTAATAGGTTCAATTAGTTATAACAAAACAAACAACTATTTTAAAGCTTTACGTAATTCTTTTTCAGAAAATAATGACCCAAATAAACCTTCGGTGCTTGATGCTGTTTTTACAGATAATATTTATTCCTATCAAATACTTACTGGCGCTCTCCTTAATTTATCATGTAAAATAAATTCTAACAATTTAATTAGTTCAAAAAATCTTTATAGTCTTAATTCAGATGATAGAACCATAATTAGAACTGGCGATGGAAATTTAAACGATGCAAACCCCACCCAATCTAAAACTAATGTGTTTTGGTATACTTCAAACAAAATTGCATCTACACAACTATTAGGAGAACACTTTTTACCTGCTCCCAAAATAAAAATAAGTTGGGTTGGCTCTTATAGCGATGTTAAAAGAGAC
>CANFQR010000299.1 GCA_947449125.1 Bacteroidota bacterium
AAAATTAAAACGTTTAGATTACAACTGTCTGAATTATGTGCCTTGGTTGTAGCAAATGGTATGAGTTTGTTAGGGATAAAAGTTCCGGAAAGAATGTAAAAATTTTTGTCATCCAAAATTAAATGATGTACGCATGAAAAAACAAGGAAATAAATTAAAAATTATATTACAAGAAAAATGCCCTAATTGCGGTGTTGGTGAGGTTTTTTACAAAAAACAATCTTTTTTTAGTTTACCTAAAATGGAAGAAAATTGCGATATATGTAAATATCATTTTGAAAGAGAGCCAGGTTACTTTTTAGGCGCCATGTATATTAGTTATGGCTTAGCAGTTTTTCAAGGTATACTAACTTTTTTAAGTTGTTACTATTTTTTTTCCAACATGAAAACGCTTAATTTAGTGCTAAGTATATGCGGAATAATAACTCTATTTTCTATGAAAAATTACAAACTTTCTCGTGTAATTTATATGAATATTTTCCCTGAATAATTAATAAAGCTTATATAATTTACCTGTTTAAAGTTACATGACCCGTTTTTGTTGTTTTTATACCATCTAAACCTTTATAAGAAACTTTATATATATACATGCCGTCTTGGCAAATTTTATTTTTATAAGTGCCTTTCCAACCAATTGAAATGTCTTTTGAGTTGAATATAAATTCTCCCCATCTATCAAAAATCTCAATATAATATTCAGAAATATTGTATCCGAAAACCAAAAACTCATCATTTATTCCGTCTCCGTTTGGAGAAAATGCATTAGGAATATAAATTCCAAAATCTCTAGTTACATCAATGCACATTTGATCTCTTGCCTTACAACCAAATTCATTTACAGTTTCTATCACATAACAACTGTTTCTTGATGGAAAGACTTGAGAATTCGGACAATCTTTACATGCAATTTCTTCGCCGTCAATCCAAGTCATTGTTCCTGAACCAATGGCACTCAGAAACATGGGCTCGTTAAGGTTAATCGTTGTATCTCGTCCAGCTTGCACTTTTGGATTAGGATTTACTTGAACATAAATAGTTTTTGACGCTCCGCAAAAACCATCATTAGAAATGTTTACATTGTATAGTGTAGATATTGTAGGACTCGCAACAACAGCTGAACCAGTATTATGATTAAGCCCAACTGTCGGTGTCCAGACAATTGTATTGCCACCAAATGCTGTTAAAGTAGTTTTTTCACCTTGGCAAAGCGCAATACTATTTGAAACAATTGGGTTTGCAATTGGAATAACTATTACAGAATAACTAACTTGTTGAGAACAAATAACTGTGCCACTTTGATTAATACCGAAAATGGTGTAATTAACATTACTCAATGGTGCAGCAATTACGCTTGAACTATTCACATTTGATAAACCTGAAGAAGGCACCCACGTGTAATTTTGAGCACCTATTACTTCTATAGTCGTTGATTGTCCTTTACAAATTTGGTAATTGGGTGAAATTAAAGTCATATTAGGATATGGAACAACTTCTACTAATAGGTTAACTGAACCCGAACAACCGCCATTAAAACCAATTAAGGTATATAGCGTTGTAACACTTGGTGAAGCAACAACAAAAGATGAGTTTGTTGAATTAAGTCCGGTAGATGGACTCCAGCTGTATGATGTAGCTCCATTGGCGGTTAAATTACTTGATTCGCCTCCGCATATGATAGGTTTAGAGATACTTGTAATTATGTTCGGGTAAGGAATCACAGAGACTTGAAAAACTGCTGTAGCGGAACATGTATTTTGCGAACCCACAACGGTATATTCTGTTGTAGTATTGGGTCCTGCAGTAACTAATGAACCATTTGTAATGCTTAATCCTGTGTTAGGAGACCAATTATAATCGGTAGCGCCGTTAGCTGTTAAATTTAAACTATTTCCTATGCAAATGGTATTTGTTGGCGAGGTAATATTAACATTGGGCATAGGATTGATGAAAATGGTAGATGTAGATGTAGCACTACAACCGTTAGCTGCCAGATAGTGATAAACAGTATAGGTTCCTGGCGAGCTGAAGCTAACCGGACCATAATTTGCCGAATTACCAATATTTGGAGCCCCTGAACTTGGCGAAAATGTGTAGGAGTGAGTGCCTGGTGGGGATGAGGCATTGAACGTGAAATTATTACCTAAAAGACATTGTGTTGGAGAGGATACTGAAAATAAAGGGTCTAAAGGAGGCGGAGTGTTAATTACTGCTTGAACAGTAGCAGTGCAGCCATTATCAACAATATGTATAACAGTATACGTTCCTATTGGAAAAACTACAGTAGTATTGGTTGCGGTTGTTGTAAAGGATGAAGGGGCCGAGTTTCCAATAAATGAATAAGTTTGAATGGTGTTAGGAGATTGAGTACCTGTATTATTAAAAGTAAAAATATTACAATTACTATTGTATGTAAAACTCGCATTTACTGCAGGAGGGAATTGAAGAGTAATAAATTTAATTATTGGGGCGCATGATCCTGCAGGGTTCATTGTTAAGGTGTAAGTGCCAGCCGTTGAGGATTGTATGGTTTGATTACTAAAATTATTAATTCCTGAACCTGCGGGTCCATTCCAAGTATATGGGCCTAAACCTGGAGGGGCGGTAATAGTTGCTGTAGAAATTCCGCAAGACATAACTGTTGAAGCCGCAGTTCCGGCAGGGAAAGGATTATTGTTTACCATTACCGTAATTGGTTTACAAACAGCATCAAAATATACGTAACCAAAATGTGCCCAGCCAGTGCAATCCCCAACAGTAACTTCAATAGTTACGCAAGATCCTATATGTGGCGTTAAATCTAATGATTGAACTGTCCAATTTTTGTATAAATACCCAGAGCCATTGGTCGAAAACCCAGGACTACCAGAACTACAAGAAGGACCTTGTGCAATTACAGAGATTTGGGGACAGGCTAAAACCTGATTTTGACAGTTTTTTATTTTTATATTTAAAAAGGGTTGGTCGCAGCAAGAGTGGCCTGTGCCATCAAAACAAGCTGCGTAAGCAAATTGAAATAAAGCGTTTGAGGAAGTAACAGGAAAGGTTTGCCTGATTTGAGAAATCATTCCCGATTGCGCTAAATTATCATTTAGTTGAATTACTTTTGATCCACCTAATGGAGAATTAGGTATTCCCCCAGGAAAGTTAGGGTCTGCAATGGGTGTTTGTCTTACCCAGATTTCGGAAGCAGCTTGATTAATACCT
>CANFQR010000300.1 GCA_947449125.1 Bacteroidota bacterium
ATGCTAAGCGGAGCAGACGCTTTTAATATTAACGAAGTGCTAGATAAAGATGGGGAACTAAGAGATATATACACGAAAAAATTTTACTTACAAAAACAAAACTTTTTAAAAACAGACTATATTGGAATTTTAATAGATGAAAAAATCGAATCAGTTAAACTTTCACCCTTAAAATTTAAAGCAGTAAGACAAGCAATTAATTATGCTTTTGACAGAGATAAATTAATAAAATATTTACGAAATAACATTGGCTATCCTGCACATGCTGGTTTTATTCCCAAGGGTATGAAAAGTTATAACCCTGAAAAAGTAAAAGGTTATTACTACAATCCTGATCTAGCAAAAGAACTTCTAAAAGAAGCAGGATTTCCTGATGGTAAAGGACTTCCAGAAATTATTTTACATACAACCGATAATTACAAAGATCAAGTCGAATTTATTCAATCACAACTAGCAGAATGCAATATTAAAGTGCAAATAAGCATAGAAAAAACCTCCGTGTTAAGACAAGCCATTAATAATTGTGAATATGTGTTTTTTAAAAAATCTTGGGTTGGTGATTATGCCGATGAAGAAAATTTTATGACATTGTTTTATAGTAAAAACTTTTCGCCACAAGGCGTAAATTATTTTCATTACAACAATCCCGAATTTGACAAACTTTTCGAAAAATCCAAACAAGAAATTAACGATTCATTAAAAATTGAACTTTATCAAAAAATGGATAGTCTCATTATTGCTGATGCTCCGGTAGTTCCTCTATATTACGATCAAGTTATTCGGTTAGTTAATCATAAAATCCAAAATCTTGGAAACAATTCAATGAACCTATTAAACTTAAAAACAGTTACAAAGCAAAATTAATTACTGATGAGTAAAATTTTATTTGTTTGCTTAGGTAATATTTGCCGTTCACCTTTAGCAGAAGGAATTATGCTTCATCTCAATAATAAACACAATTTGAAATTAGAGATAGATTCCGCAGGAACCTCAAATTATCATATTGGTGATTCACCCGATGACAGAACTATTTCTAACGCACTAAAAAATGGCATTAACTTATCATTCTTAAAAGCCCGACAATTTACCTTAAACGATTTTGATTATTTTGACCATATTTTTGTAATGGATAAAAACAATTTAAACCATGTGTTATCACTCACAAAAAACGAAATCCATAAAAACAAAGTATCTTTATTTTTAAATTCGGTATATCCTAATAAAAATTTAGAAGTGCCTGACCCATATTACGGGATAGAAAAAGATTTTGAAACAGTTTTTCAGTTGGTTTATAAGGCCTGCGAAGACTTTATCAGAATAAAAAAGTTAGTCTGAAGAAAAAAAATAATTGCGATAATTTACCAAAAGTGAAATTTCTGTTTTTAATATTACTTTACTTCATTAGTTATGATTTTTATTATGGTCAAATTGATTCGGTAAAAAAAATTAAAATTGATTCTTTAAAATTGATTTTGGAAAAAGATTCAATACATACTTACAGATTTAAAAAATTAAGACCTTACATCGATATTGATCGTAGAAATTCTTTTTCAAACAAAAACCCAAATGACATTAGCGGATTACAATTAGGGGTTATAGTTAATGAATATCACACATTTGGATTTGGATTATATACCATTAGTAAATATGCCAATAATTTTAACCCTATCAATTCTGTTTATAAAGTAAATCAATTTGGTTACGCTAATATTTTTTATGAATATTTTTTAGTAAACAAAAAATATTTTCAAATAAAACTTCCATTCGAAATCGGAATAGGAGGATTTAATGCGCAACTTAAAGATTCTGTGGCCTTTATTCAAAAAACATCTTCAATAATTTTTCCGATAGGCGCCGGCTTTAAATTTATTGTTAAACCTATAAAATGGGCAGGAATTTCTTCCATGATTGGTTACAGATATATTTATAAAAAAGAAACCTTTTTAAATTACGATGGTTTGTATTATTCTATTGGATTATGGCTCGACTTTAGACAAATATACAGAGATATAAAGTACTATAAGATTCAAAAAAGAAATTACAAAAGGCAAGTAAATAACATCTTATAATACTACGCCGTAATTTAAAATCTATTTATGTAAATCAGTTTGGGTAAAAATTTTATCTTTGCGACTCAAAAATTTATAATTATGTCAGCAACGAACAAAGGTCCTATTTCTAAATTTATCGAAACGCATTACAAACATTTTAATGCAGCAGCACTTGTAGATGCCGCTAAAGGATATGAAACGCATTTAACAGAAGGCGGTAAAATGATGGTAACGCTTGCTGGAGCAATGAGTACCGCTGAATTAGGCAAGTCATTGGCTGAAATGATACGTCAGGGAAAAGTTGATATTATTTCATGTACCGGCGCAAACTTAGAGGAAGATATAATGAATTTAGTGGCACATAGTCATTACAAACGTGTTCCTAATTATCGCGATTTGTCTCCTCAAGATGAATGGGACTTACTCGAAAATCATTATAACCGTGTTACTGATACTTGTATTCCGGAAGAAGAAGCTTTTAGAAGACTGCAAAAACATATCTATAAAATTTGGAAGGATGCCGATACAATTGGCGAGCGTTTTTTTCCTCACGAATACATGTATAAAATTTTATTGAGTGGTGAGTTAAAACAGTATTATGAAATTGATCCAAAAGACAGTTGGATGTTAGCAGCTGCTGAAAAAAATATACCAATAGTTGTTCCTGGTTGGGAAGACAGCACAATGGGTAATATTTTTGCATCTTATGTAATTAAAGGTGATATTAAAGCAAGTACTATGAAAAGCGGTATTGAATATATGGCTTGGTTAGCTGACTGGTATACGAAAAATAGCAGTGGTAAAGGTGTTGGATTTTTTCAGATTGGTGGCGGTATTGCCGGCGATTTTCCAATTTGTGTAGTTCCTATGCTTTATCAGGATATGGAAATGCACGATGTTCCATTTTGGAGTTATTTTTGTCAAATTTCAGATTCCACAACAAGTTATGGATCATACTCAGGCGCTGTGCCTAACGAAAAAATAACTTGGGGAAAACTAGATGTAAATACACCAAAATTTATAGTGGAAAGTGATGCGACAATTGTTGCTCCATTAATTTTTGCCTGGATTTTATGTTTGTAAAATTCGAGCAATTTTTATGGCCCTCTTCTTCAAAGAGGGCCATTTTATTATTAAATAATTAGACTTTTAC
>CANFQR010000301.1 GCA_947449125.1 Bacteroidota bacterium
AATACATCTGAAACATTTTGGACAGGGGGACTTTCTTATTGGGGTATTGACTGTGTAAAAAAAGGTTATGAGGTAGAAACTCTACCTTACAATGGTTTAATTACATATGGAAACACTTCAAATCCTCAAGATTTAAGCAACTATAAGGTTTTCATTGTAGATGAGCCCAACATTATTTTTAGTTCTTCAGAAAAAGCTGCCATGATGAATTTCGTTATAAATGGAGGCGGCTTATTCTTAATTTCAGACCATACTATTAGTGATAGAAATAATGACGGAAACGATTCTCCTGTAATTTGGAATGATTTCATTTCAAATAATGGAGTTTTAAATAGCGGCTTAGGGTTTTCGTTTGACCTGGCAGATTTTTCTCAAACAAGCTCTAACATTCCTAATTTACCAAACGATTCTATTTTACATGGACCAATGGGTAATGTAACTCAGGTTATGTGGGCCAATGGTACAAGCATTACATTAACCCCGTCTCAAAATAGCAGTGTTAAAGGTGTGGTTTACAAAACCGGTTCAAGTTTCGGAAATACAAATGTAATGTGTGCTTATGCCCGTGTTGGTAATGGAAAAGTTGCCGCACTTGGAGACAGTTCTCCTACAGATGATGGTACAGGAGATTCTAATGATATTTTATATAATGGTTATACCGGTGATGCCTCAGGCAATCACAGACGATTAATTATGAACATTACAATATGGTTGGCTAAAGGAGGTACTTCAATTACTAAAATTAATGAAATCAACTCAAATAACATTAAAATATATCCAAACCCTATAACCGATCAATTATTTATTTCAGCCGAAAACAATTTATTTGGAAGTGATGTTGAAATCACCGATTTAACAGGACGCTTAGTAAAAACCTCAACTATAAACGAAGTGAAAAATACAATTGACTTAAATGAACTAAATAATGGTATTTATTTATTAAGAATAATGTTACAAAATGAATTAATCATAACAAGGAAAATAACTATAATTAATTAATCAGATTTATAAACAAAAAACACAAACAAAACATGAAAAAAATCGTAACTCTAATAGCTTTAACATTTGTAATAAATATTTCTAAAGCTCAAAAAACTAAATTATCAGAAATACCAAAAGCAGTAAGCGAATCGTTTAAAACTAATTTTCCTGATGTAAAAGGTGAAGTTTGGGAAAAAGAAAAAGAAAAAGATAATTTTGAAGCAGAATTTAAAATAAATACCGTTGAAATTTCTGCAACATTCAACAGCGATGGTAAACTAATAGAGAGAGAAGTTAAAATGAATATCAGCGAATTACCTGAAACTATAACTGAATATATTAAAAAGAATTATCCCGATTATAAATTATCAGAGGCTTCACGAATTGTTAATTCAGACGGTGTGTTAAGCTACGAAGCAGAAATAATGAAAGGTAAAAACACAACAGATTTATTATTTGATTCAAATGGTTCATTCCTAGAAAAATCAAAAGATTAAAATAATTGCTTTTAAATAAAGAAACCCTCACCATATTTTGATGAGGGTTTCTTTTTTCTTATAAAATCCAATTAGGCTTTAAAATCCCAATTCTCTAAAAATTTGGTTGTATAATTACCGGCTTTAAAGTCTTCGTTTTGCATTAATTTTAAATGAAACGGAATGGTTGTTTTTACGCCTTCAATTACATACTCACTTAAAGCCCTGTGCATTTTAGCTATTGCTTCTTCACGAGTTTGCGCTACAGTAATTAATTTCCCTACCATACTATCATAATTTGGCGGAATTCTGTAACCACTATATACATGTGAATCTACTCTAATACCATGTCCTCCTGGTGTGTGTAAAGTAGTAATTGTACCTGGCGACGGTGCAAAATTCATAAACGGATTTTCAGCATTAATTCTGCATTCTATGGCATGTAATTGAGGATAATAATTTTTTCCTGAAATAGGCACACCAGCAGCAACTAATATTTGTTCGCGTATTAAATCATAGTCAATTACTTCTTCTGTTATTGGATGCTCTACCTGAATACGCGTATTCATCTCCATAAAATAAAAATTACGGTGCTTATCCACCAAAAATTCTACTGTGCCTACGCCCTCATATCCAATTGATAAAGCAGCCTTAACAGCAGCCTCACCCATGGCGTCTCTTAATTCAGGGGTCATAAAAGGTGAAGGAGTCTCTTCCACTAATTTTTGATGACGGCGTTGAATAGAACAATCACGTTCACTTAAATGGCAAGCTTTACCGTGTTGATCTCCTACAATTTGTATTTCAATATGGCGTGGCTCTTCAATATATTTTTCCATATACATGGCCCCATTACCAAAAGCAGCACTTGCCTCCTGAGTAGCGCTATCCCAAGCAGATTGAAAATCCTCATCTTTCCAAATAATACGCATACCTCTACCTCCACCACCCGCAGTGGCTTTAATAATAACAGGATATTTAATGCTTTTAGCTAATTCTTTACCTTGATCTGCACTTTCTAAAAGACCTGCAGAACCTGGCACACAAGGAACTCCGGCTGCAATCATTGTAGCTTTAGCATTGCTTTTATCACCCATTTGGTTTATCATTTCTGGACTTGCACCAATAAATTTAATTTTGTTTTGGCGGCAAATCTCAGAAAATTTAGCGTTTTCACTCAAAAAACCATATCCAGGATGAATAGCATCAGCATTGGTAATTTCTGCGGCGGCTATGATATTAGCCATATTTAAATAGCTATCCTTACTTGGAGGAGGTCCAATACATACAGCTTCGTCAGCAAATTTTACATGTAAAGAATCTTTATCGGCAGTTGAATAAACAGCAACTGTTTTTATACCCATTTCGCGACAGGTTCTAATTACTCTTAAAGCAATTTCTCCACGGTTGGCGATTAAAATTTTTTTAAACATCTTTTTGAAATTTTAAATTATAATTAACTTTTAATACGGTGAAAAAGCGAACTTTCTCAACACCCTTAATTATTATTTCATTAAGACGGATCAACCAAAAATAATGGTTGGTCATACTCAACAGGAGTTGAGTCATTTACCAGAACTTTTACAATTTTACCCTTAATGTCACTTTCTATTTCATTAAAAAGTTTCATAGCCTCTATGATACAAACAGGTTTACCCGCGTTTATTTCATCACCAACATTTACAAATGGTGCTTTATCAGGACCTGAGGACCTATAAAAAGTACCAATCATTGGAGATTTAATGGT
>CANFQR010000302.1 GCA_947449125.1 Bacteroidota bacterium
AGGCGGGGTCTTCGCCGGCCTTAACCACAATTTCGTTTAATGAAATGCCATCTGATTTGAGGTTTACATTTAGGATTTTATTTTCATTTAATTCAAGTTCAAATTCTTGTTTTGAAAAGCCAATGTGTTGAAAAACTAACCTGTAATTTCCTTTTTCGAGCTTTATCGAATAGTTTCCTTCATCATTACTGTTTACTCCTTTAGAGGTGCCTTTAAGGTAAACTGAAGCAAAAGGGAGGCTTTCGTTATTACCAGTTATTTTTCCTGAAATAGTATATTGTTGCGCAGAAACAAACTGACTAAGAAAAAGCAATAATATTAATGACAAATAATTTTTTAACGAAATCATGAATTATTTTTTATCGAATCCCATCAGCGCATAGGAGATTAAGTTTGCTCCCATTTTAAGTGCTTTGCTTCTGGCATCCTCGCTGTCGTTATGAATTTCTGAACTTTCCCAGCCATCTCCCAAATCGCATTCGTAATCATAAAAACAAACTAAGCGGCCTTGATAAATTAAACCATATCCTTTTGGCGAGGCATTATCGTGTTCGTGAATTTTTGGTAAGCCATTTGCAAAATCAAATTTTTGATGATATACCGGATGATTAAACGGCAATTCAACCAAATCCAATTCGGGAAAAACTTTTTTTAATTGAGTCCTAACAAATTTATTCATGCCATAATTGTCACTCACGTGCAAAAAACCACCTGCAATTAAATAATTTCTCAAATTTTCAGCTTCTTGTGATGAGAATATAACATTGCCATGGCCTGTCATATGTATGAATGGATAATTGTATAACTCAATACTACCAACCTCTACAACAGCTTGTTCAGGGTTAATACTTGTTTTTAAGTTGTTGTTACAAAATTTAATTAAATTAGGTAATGATGTTTCCAAATTGGCGTACCAATCACCACCACCGTTATATTTTAAAACGGCAATTTGAAAATTGTAAGGAGGAAATGTATCATAATTTTCTGGGTTAATTACAGATTTCACTTCAAAAACTATAAAAGTGAAGCAAAGGAAAATTATTTTTTTTACGTAGAAGCTGAACATTAAAATTATAAGATTAACAAAAATAAATTTAATTAATTTAATTGAACAATTATGAATTATAGTGTTAAAGCTGATTGTAATAGTTAACCAGTTCAATAGCCTGTTTAGCTTCGCTTACATCATGCACCCTCAAAATTGAGGCGCCGTTTAAAAGTGCAATTGTATTTAATACGGTGGTGCCATTTAAAGAAGTTACAGGATTAGTTCCGATTACCTTGTTTATCATGCTTTTTCGCGAAAGTCCTGCAAGTATTGGGTATATGTTAAATTCGTTTAGGTGTTTGAGCAGTAGATAATTATGCTCAGTTGTTTTGCCAAAACCAAAACCAACATCTAAAATAATTTTTTCAAAGTTTAAATTTTTCAAACGGGTTATTTTTTCTGAAAGTTCATTTTTTATATCGTTTACAACATCGTTATAGATCGGATTTTTTTGCATGGTTTGAGGAGTGCCTTGAATATGCATCAAAATATAAGGCAGATTTAATTCTGCAACCGTTTTAAACATGTTTGCATCAAAATTGCCACCACTTATATCGTTAATAATATCAGCGCCAGAGTCTGCACTTTTTTTGGCAACAGAGCTGTTAAATGTATCAATGCTAATAAATATATCCTGAAAATTTTTACGTATTTCTGGAAGGTATTCGTTTAAGCGATTCCATTCTTCTGTTTCGCTAATTACTTTGGCCTCAGGTCTTGAGGAGGCGGCGCCTATGTCAATAATATCTGCTCCTTGATTTATTTTTTCTTCAATATCTCTTAAAACATCATTAACATTACTGTATTTTCCGCCGTCATAAAAACTATCGGGTGTAATATTTACAATTGCCATTAACAAAGGTTTATTAAATGTTAATGATTTGCTGTTGCAACTATATTCTATTGATTTAATTTCGCTACTTTTAGTTTTCATATTTTTATATGCATTCAACATCTCAACAATACGATTCGGCCATTTCTAAATGCAAAGATATCTTTTTAAAGAAAATGAAAGATTATGGAACTGCCTGGCGAAACTTAAGACCTACCTCATTAACCGATCAAATTTTTATTAAAGCACAACGGGTAAAAAGTATCGAGGAAAAAGGAACTCAAAAAGTGCAGGATGATATTAGTGGCGAGTATATCGGCATCATTAATTACTGCATTATTGCTCTTATACAATTAGAATTGACTGATGACACACGCATTGATTTGCCATTTGATGAGGTGGCAGATTTATATACCAAATACGCTGTGCAAACAAAACAACTCATGGAAGATAAAAATCACGATTATGGCGAAGCGTGGCGTGATATGCGATTAAGCTCTTTAACCGATTTAATTTTAATGAAAGTGTTTAGGGTAAAGCAAATAGAAGACAATAAAGGGCACACTATAATAAGCGAGGGGGTTGACGCAAATTATATGGATATGATAAACTATTCTGTGTTTGCATTAATTAAACTTGCTGATTAAATTTAGTAACTAAAATATATAATTAATATCTATGAAAAAGTTTTTAGCATCAAAGATTTTTCGTTTCATCTGGTCTGTGGCTTTGGCGGCTTTAATTTATTTTATTTGTCCGCCCTGCTTTAGTAAAACAACTATAATTCTATTATTGGCTATTGAGTTAATTTTGATAAATGCCGCAGAATATATTGCCAGGTTTCAGATGGTTACACATGTTTCTAGATTTTTGGTAGGGGCCTTATTTATTTTTTCAGGTTTTATTAAAGCAAATGATCCGCTTGGTTTTTCTTATAAACTTAAAGAGTATTTTGAAGTTTTTCAGAACGATACCGGATTGGTTTTATTTGAATGGATTGCACACATTGCTTTGCCATTGGCAATCATTATCTGCGCAAGTGAAATTATATTGGGTTTTATGCTTCTGGTTGGTTTCAGAACTAATTTAACCTTATGGTTATTATTCGCTCAAATAGCTTTCTTTACCTTTTTAACTTTCTATTCGGCTTGTTATAACAAAGTTACACATTGCGGTTGCTTTGGCGATTTTTTAAAATTAAAACCATGGGAAAGCTTTTGGAAGGATATAGCTTTACTTATTTTGATAACAGTTTTATTTGCTGGAAAAAATAATATCACAGAGTTATTTGCCTCAATGATAACAGGCACATTGTTTATGTTG
>CANFQR010000303.1 GCA_947449125.1 Bacteroidota bacterium
CAACATTAAAATTAAGAGCAACCTATTACAATTCTCAAGTTAACAACCAAATTTACTTGCGTACATATTTTCATGATGTATACAATACTATGGTTAATTATGTGATGACAGGAGTTAATCAAAACTTTCAAGGCTTTGAATTGGGTATTGACAAAACGTTATTTACATCACACTCCATTCAAGGGGCTTTTAGTATAAGTAATAATATCTACACCAACAGACCTAGCGCTACAGCTTATAAAAACAATAGCGATGAGAATTTATTTAATGATAGAATAGTTTATTTAAAAAACTACAGAATAGGTGGTTCGCCACAAACAGTTGCCGGAATTGGTTATCGCTTCAACGCAAAAAAATATTGGTATGTTGGAACCACGTTTAGCTTTTTTGATGACATTTATCTTGAGCCAAATCCAGACAGAAGAACTGCTGAAGCTCTGGATAAATATACTGAGTCTGACCCACAATATGCTCAAATAATCGATCAGGACAGACTAAATAGCAATTACACAATGGATTTAAGCGCAGGAAAATCATTTAGATTTAAAGGTAAATACTCATTAAGCGCCAGCCTAAGCATTATGAATCTTTTGAACAACACCAATTTCAGAACCGGTGGATTTGAGCAGTTAAGGTGGGATCAAACTTTACCAAACAAATTCCCAAACAAATATAATTATGCATTAGGAAGAACCTACATGGCAAATATTAATTTCAGTTTCTAATTTAACAACATAAATCGATGAAAAAAATTAGTCTAATTACACTTACAATAAGCGCAATCATTATTTGCATTATTTCATGTAAAAAACCAGATAAAGTCCCTACACGAGATTTGTCGGCAGAAACTACCCTAACCATTTCTCAATTAAAAGCAATAGCAAGTTGCACTAATGCCTGCTCTAAAAGATTTGACGAAAATGCCTACCTTAACGGCGTTGTTATTGCCGACGAAGTAAGCGGTAATTTTTATAAAGAATTGTACTTAAGAGATTATACGGGAGGAATTCATTTGGCGCTCACAAACAGTTCTCCTTTATTAATTGGAGACTCCGTAAGAGTTAACTTAAAAGGACTTGATATTTGGATAAACTCTACAACTTCAATGCTTGAAATTGACTCAATAGACCATGAAAAAAACATCATTAAACTTGCATCAGGTCTTAATCCTCAACCTATATTAATTAACGGAATTGGGAGTTTTAACAACTCCTATTTCTGCGATTTAGTTCAAATAAATAATGTTGAATTTATTGCTTCAGATACCAATAAAACATTTGCTGATGCTATAAATTTAAGTTCAGTAAACTTAACCCTACAAGATTGCTCTCCTACTCAATTAGTAGTTAGAAGCAGTGGTTATGCAAAATTTGCCGGATCGAAAGCACCAAAAGGCAAAGGCAGTATTATTGGAATTGCTACAAATTATCAAACAACCAAACAATTGGTTATTCGTACACCTAAAGAATTAAACATGAATGGGGCAAGAGGCGGATGCATTGAATATCACAAAAAAGACTTCAATGATAATAGTTTAACAAGCGGAGGTTGGTCTCAAGTTAATGTTACAGGCGCTGCTAGTTGGGCTACCTCTACATTTAGCGGTGTTACATTCGCGAAAATATCCGGTTACATAGGAAATGTAAATACAAATACAGAAAATTGGTTAATCTCCCCTGCATTAAATATTAGTAATGCTTTAAATCCGGTGCTAACATTTAACACAGCGGCAAAATATGCAGGAAACACCTTAGATGTTTTAGTTTCAACAAACTATAATTCAGGTAATCCATCTACGGCAACATGGACAAGCCTCTCGCCAAATTTTGTGCTGTCACCAAATAATCCGGGCACTTACGCATGGACATCTAGTGGAATTTTATCGCTTATTAATTTTAAATCTTCAAACACACGTATTGCTTTCAAATATGTGTCATCTTCTGCCATTGGTGCAACAATTTATGAAGTAGATGACATTATTATTCGTGAAAATTAAAAATTAAATTTATGAGAACAAAAATCACCATATCTTTTGCAATTCTATTTTCAATAACTTTTAATTCTTGTAAAAAGAAATTTGATTATCCGGAAAACCCGGCTGAAACTGCTGTTTCGGGGTACACTAATATTGCAAGAATAAAAGCAAAGTTTAATTCATATTATAATCTGGGTCCCACACCAACCAAAGTTTATAAATTTGACACTGATTCAAATTTAGTATGTACTGTAATTGCAGACGAGGCCAGCGGTAATATTTATAAATCTGTTTATGTAAACGATGCAACCGGCGCCATAAAATTAAATTTAACCTATTCTGGGGGTTTAAATACCGGCGATAAAATCCGAATTAATTTAAATTCAGTTTTATTAAATAGTTATGGCGGTGTAATTCAATTAGACTCAATAAACATTGAAAAAAAAATTGTTAAACTAGAGAGTGGTCAAGTTGTAAATCCAATAAAAGTTACCATGAATCAAATTATGGGAAACTTATCGCAACTTCAGTCTCAGGTAATCGTTTTAGACAGCGTTGAATTTGACAATGGAAACAAAAACCAACCGTATGCTGATGCTATTAACAAGGCTAGTATTGATAGAACCATTATTAATTCTGCAGGAATAAGTATGATTGTGAGAACATCTGGTTATGCTAGCTTTGCTAGTGCTTTAACACCATGTGGAAAAGGTAGAATTACCGCTGTGTTAGGTCAGTATAACGGCACAATACAATTAACAGTAAGACAGTACAATGAGGTTGTGATGAGTTCAGGAACTTGTCCTTATTTAATTAAGAATTTTAATGATGGTTCTATTACAAGTGGCGGTTGGTCTGCTTTTAATGTTAGCGGTAACATTAACTGGACAATAGGGACTTTTGGAGGGAAACAATATGCCAACATAACCAATTATGCCAACGCTACTAATACAGCTTGCGAAACATGGTTAATATCACCATCGTTAAATCTTTCATCGTTCAATAATCCAATAATGAGCTTCATTTCAGCATGTAATTATACAGGTCCGGTTTTGGAAGTTTTTATTTCAACAAATTATTCTAGCGGAAACCCATCAGCTGCTGCATGGACTCCAATTACAGCAAGCTTTTCGGCAGGTAGCTTTGCATGGACTAACTCTGGTAATATTTCGCTTATACCATATAAAAATTCAAACTTCAAAATTGGCTTTAAATATACCGGCAC
>CANFQR010000304.1 GCA_947449125.1 Bacteroidota bacterium
AGGAGATACATTATCTCTGTCAACCTCAACCGGTGTAATTTCGGGCTTTACAACTTTTTGGGTTGTTGTATTTTCTCCTGTTTTTTTGTAAACAACCACATAATTTGATTTATTGAAATTTTTGTTTGCAAATTCGATAATGTCATTTTTTGTGATTTTTGAAATGCGTTCTAGTCTCTCAACTGCATTTTGCCATTTTACGCCTGCAATAAAGGCATTTAGCATTTCTGTTGCTCTGTCGTAATTTTGTTCTAGTTCTTTTGTTTTTCTTAATCTGTAATCAGTTATCACAGCCTCTAATAACCAATCAGGAAATTCGCCTTTTTTAATTAATTCAATTTGATTTAGAATTAATTCTTCAATTGATTCAAGGGATTGTCCTTCTTTTGGTTCAGCACCAAACCCTAAAACAGAGTAATCATTTAAGCTATAGAGAAAAGCGCTGCTACTAAGAACTTTTTGTGCTTGATTTAAATTGATATCCATTAATCCTGCTGTACCATTGGATAAAATGCTTGCCATTAAATTGCCAATGTCTGCGTCTTTAGTGCCTTCTCCGCCAAGGCGCCAGCCCATTGTTAGGTTTGCGGGATCAGGTCCAATAACAGTTTTAATTACTTTTTTAGTTATTGCTTTTTCAGCACTAAAAGTATACGGTTCAAAAGGTTTTGTTTCATAATTTCCAAAATGTTTTTCTATATCAGCAATTACTTTTTCTGGATCAAAATCGCCACTCATAATAATTGCCATATTATTAGGTACATAGTATTTATTATAAAATTTAGTTATTTCAACTAAAGACGGGTTTTTTAAATGTTCAATTGTTCCAATTGTAGTTTGAGTACCATAAGTGTGATTTTTAAATAAGCCTTCCATTAAAGCTTCGTAAACTTTATTATTGTCGTCATCAAGTCCGCGATTTTTTTCTTCATAAACTGCTTCTAATTCAGTGTGAAATAATCTTAATATTGGTTTTCTGAAACGTTCAGCTTCAATTTTTAACCAAGTATCAATTTGATTGCTTGGTATATCGTTTACATAGACTGTTTGATCAAACGAAGTAAAGGCGTTTGTGCCATTTGCGCCGATGGAGGCCAGCATTTTATCATATTCGTTGGCAATGGCATATTTTGCGGCTATTCCGCTAATGCTGTCAATGTTATGGTAAATTGTTTTTCGTTTTAATGGGTCTTTTGTTTTGCGATAAACTTCATACAAATTTTCTATTTTTTTAATTTCAATTTGTTCTTTTTTGTAATCTTTTGTACCGTAGGAGTCTGTTCCTTTAAAAACCATGTGCTCGAGGTAATGAGCTAATCCTGTGGCATTAGCAGGGTCGTTTTTACTGCCAGCTCTTACGGCAATGAATGTTTGAATTCGCGGTGCGTTTTTATACACAGATAAATATACTTTTAGTCCGTTTTTTAGGGTATAAATACGGGCTTTTAAAGGATCATTTGCGGCAGCTTCGCAGTTCAGGCTCGATAAATATTCTATTGATACCGGCGTTGCAATTTTATTAGGTTTTTCAGTAGGCTTTTTAGGTCTTGGAATTGATTGCGAAAAAGAGGTTACTGATAATATTATTACCGCTAAAATTAAGTTAAGTCTGTTTATCATTTTATGTATAGTTTTTAGTTTAAAGAATTTGTTTAGTAATCAATTTCACAATCAAAACGTTTTTTTAATTCGTGTAAGACAGGATTTTTTTCGCTCATTATATTGTAAATATCGTGAGGTTTAAAGGCTTTGGTTTGTAATTCATTTATTGACACTTCTATTTCAAGGCCGATTGAGTTATTTTGAAGGTCTTTTCTTATGTCGTCAAGAAAAATTTGTTTATGTTCTAATAGGTTTTCTTTTTGAGATTCGTTGTAGATTTTTAATTTGATAGTATTGTTTTCGAAAAATATTTCGGCAGATAATAAGGAGGATGCAAATAACCGAGATCCTTTTTCTTGTTTGAGTTTGGCGTAATCTGTAATAACTTTTTTAACGTCACTTATGGTTACATCTTTATTTTCGATTCTATTAGCGTTGTCTGAAGCGGGATCATGTTTAGCAACCTCGTTTTTAATGATAGGTTGAATTTTTGATTCATTTAAAATAAACTCAGCCTTTATTTTTAATTGATCGAATGGAATAACCGGCTTGTCGGCAATTTTCACGTCAGATATAAAGGAAGCAGGTTTATCGGTTTTTGAGGTTGAAACGGATGATTCTTTGTTGTTCTGACGATTTAGCTCTTGTTCGTCATTTTTTTTTTCCGCATCTAATGAGGCGGTAAGAAAAGTTAATTGCATTAAGGTCATTTCAACGAGTAACCGTTGATTTTTTGCGCTTTTGTAATTGACATCGGTTTTACTAATTAGTGCTAGCGATTTTAATAAAAAATTAAGGTTACATTTTTGCGATTGTTCAAGGTAGCGCTGCCTTAAATTTTCGCTTACTTCAATTAATGATATAGTTTGAGGATCTTTGCTAACTAATATGTTTCGTAAATGTTCTCCTAAGCCAATTAAAAAATTATGACCATCAAAACCTTTTCTTAAAATATCATCAAAAGTTACCATTATATCAGACAAATTTTGATTTAGGAAAGAATCGGTTATTTTAAAATAATAATCGTAATCGAGAACATTTAGGTTATCTACAACCTGTTTGTATGTTAGGTGGTTCCCGGTAAAGGCCACCATCTGGTCAAAAATAGAACAGGCATCACGTAAGCCACCGTCTGCCTTTTGTGCAATTATTTGTAGAGCCTCTGGTTCAAAACTTACCCCTTCTTCTCCAGCCATAAAAGCCAAATGAGAACTGATGTCTTCGGTTTTAATTCTGTTAAAGTTAAAAACCTGACATCGTGATAAAATGGTGGGAATTATTTTATGTTTTTCGGTAGTTGCTAAAATAAACTTGGCATGTTTTGGCGGTTCCTCTAGTGTTTTTAAAAATGCGTTAAAAGCATTTGAACTAAGCATGTGAACCTCGTCAATTATATATACTTTGTACTCTCCTAACTGAGGAGCGAATCTAACTTGATCTACTAGATGACGAATATCTTCAACAGAGTTGTTACTGGCAGCATCCAATTCATATACATTTAAAGAAGCCCCCGAATTAAATGATGTACATGATTCGCAAGTGTCGCATGCTTCGCCATTGGCATTGATGTTAAAGCAATTAATGGTTTTTGCG
>CANFQR010000305.1 GCA_947449125.1 Bacteroidota bacterium
GTACTTACAGAAGTTTATTAACTGCAAGCTCTGCCACATTATGTAATATTTCGTCTGCTGCTCCAACAGCCAGTATGTCTATTTCATCAACAGGATGTACAAATTCTGTTGTTTCTGTATCAAATTTATCTAGCGGCAGTCCTGCACCTACTTATGTATGGAGCTCAAATCCTGCAACCGGAGTTACATTTAGCCCTAACAATACAGCAACTGCACCAAGTATTAATTTTACCACTCCGGGTTCATATAGCATAACAGTTGCTGCAACAAACTCTGTTGGTACTAATTCTAACACAAAAGTTATTACAATTACAAATTGCACAACCGCGGTTGTTTGTAACGATACCATTACAAATGTTTTAAATACAGGTACCCTAAGTGTTAGTGCTGCTGGTTCAGATACTGCTACACCAGGTTGCAGTCCAAAAGCAGGATATGTAATGGGTTCTAATTGTTACGATGATAAAGAAAAAGCAGAGTTTTTCCCAACAAGTTTGTATAGTTCTATCACTTCTCCACAAATTAAAAGTGTAATTGTTTTATTTTACAAAAATGGAACAATGGGTACAGGTGGAAATTCAGCAACTGCAGTTAATATGAAATTATATAATGGCACAATGGCAGGTGGTCCAACTGGAACAGCTACACCATTTGGACAAGTAAATGCCACCATTGGTAACATTACTGCGGTTACTGCAACAAATTCAGTTAATTATGTTGGTCAACAACCAATTGTATATACCAATGCAATAATAAGACCATACAGATATATTTTAGCATCTCCAGTTAACGCGCCGACAACAAATGGCTTCTTTGTGTCAATTACAATTCCAACTGCCGCAGGAGATACCGCAGTAATTATGGATGACGGAAGTATTGCAGCTGGTACAAATTGGGAATTATGGGGTGATAATACATGGCATAGCATTCCTAGCGCATGGGGTTATGATGGTAGTTTAGCTATTTTACCTGAAATGCAATGCGCAGTTACCAGTATTAATAATAATTCAGTATTAAATGCAAACATTTCGTTACATCCTAATCCATCAAATGGCTTGGTTAACATTATTGCTACTTTACCTAATGCTCAGTCTTTAGAAATTTCTATTCACAATTCATTAGGACAATTAATTTCTGAAACCAAGCATTCAGGTGTAACCAATAATGTATTTAATGTTGATATGAATAATTATGCTAACGGTGTTTATTTTGTAACCATTAATAATGGTCAAGAAAAAATTGTTAAACGCTTAATTTTAAATAAATAATTTAATTTAACTTCTATTTTTTTTAAAGGCTCCGAATTTCGGAGCCTTTTTTATTAATAACCCATTGTTGAATTCAATAAACACTATAAATGTTTAAAATTATAAATCAAGTTAACATATCTGGCCTTTTATAGCTATAAATTTGTTTTGTTATATGGCAGCAAAAAAACAAACGGAAATGAATTTAAAAGAAGTTATTGCTTTAATAACTTTGTTAGATGATCCCGATCAAATTATTTACGATCAGGTAAAACAACGTTTTGTTGTTCTTGGACCACCTGCTATTCCTCATCTTGAAACCGCTTGGGAAAATAGTTTTGATGCTATTATGCAAAAAAGAATTGAAATTATTATTCATACAATTCAATTCGAAACATTACAAAAAGCCTTAAAAAATTGGGCAAAAAACGATCAGGATGATTTATTGAAAGGCATATTAATTTTGGCACGATATCAATATCCTGATTTAGACGAAAATAAAATTAAAAAACAACTTGCCGCTATTAAACAAGATGTTTGGTTGGAACTACACGAAGATTTAACCGCTCTTGAAAAAGTTAAAATAATTAACCATATTTTATTCGAAGTACATCAATTTAGTGGTAACATTACAAATTATCATGCGCCACAAAATTCATTCATTAATAATGTTTTAGAAAGCAAAAAGGGTAATCCATTAATGTTAAGTGTGGTTTACCTTTTAATATGTAATGATCTTAAAATACCCGTATATGGTATTAACCTCCCTCAACATTTTGTGTTAGCCTATATAAATGACGATGCAAATCTTATTGATGTTAATAATAAAACATTGTCAAACAATATTCTATTTTACATTAATCCTTTTAGCAAAGGATTATTATTTAACCAAAAAGATATAGACCAGTTTTTAAAACAATTAAATTTAGATTTGGAACCAAAATATTATTTGCCTTGCAATAATGTAGAAATTATTAAACGATGCTTACATAATTTAATTTTTTCTTACGAAAAACTTGGTTACCTCGAAAAAGTTGAAGAACTAAAAAATCTTGATTCACAATTGTAGTAATTTAATTTTATATTTACTTAAATAAACTAAATAGATTAAATTATGAAAAAACAATTTTTCGCACTTTCCATAATATCTTTGTTTGCCTTAGCTGGTAATGCTCAAGATGATAAAAAAAACTCCGAGAATAAAAAGACAGTAAAAAAAGAAGTTGTAAATATTGATGGTACACTTTCAGTAATTGAGGAGCCTGTTAATAATAATCAACCAGTAAAAAAACAAAATCCAAAATCGTCGTCGTCTAAAATGGCAATTAACAAAAAAGGAAATTCGGGCGTTAAAAAGGAAGCTTCCGCAGATAACTCTACTAACAAACCAGTTGAAGAAAAATCAGGTTTAGAGGTAAAACCTAATTAATTATATTGCAATATTATTTCAATTATAAAAAAAGAGCCTAATTAGGCTCTTTTTTTATAAAGTATAAGTAGATTAAAAAATGAAATTTTAAATAATAGAAAATCCAATGTTATTTAATTATTAATCACTTGGATAATATCTTCATAAAGCGGTTTTCCTTTAAAACTTTTTACAACGAATAAGACTAAGCTTTTTATACATCTCTGTCATCAAAACAAGACGTTAACAGATAATTTTTAAGTTCAAATAACTTTAATTTAAATCCAATTAGTGCATTAAATATACGTTTTAAAAGAAGTTAAACTTTATTGTAAATTTTGTTGCTAAACAAATTTTATAGTCTTAAAAGTTTTTGTTTCCTTTAAACTTATCATTTAATTGATTGTTCGGTAATTTATGAAAACAAACCCTGTTGATGAAGAAGTAATTGAAGTTATTGGTGCGAGATCTCATAATTTAAAAAATATTTCAATTAACATTCCAAGAAATAAACTGGTAGTAATTA
>CANFQR010000306.1 GCA_947449125.1 Bacteroidota bacterium
ACAACATAGTCTTTAAATAGAAATAATTTGTTTTCTGCTTCAACCTCAATGCCATTTATTATACCATTTAAATTGACTACACCAACATTATAAAAAATTTGAGCTTTTATTCTTGGAGCTAGGCCAATTACTCTCTTATCATTTTTTAAATTAGAAATGATGGTATTACTATTATATATTTCTATTCGCTGACTTTTAGGTTTTACAGAATAAATAACATTACGATAACTTTTAAATTTTTCGGATAAAAATATTGGTTGAAAATCTGAGGGTTTAATCTCATTGTATAATCTAATATGAGCTGTACGATTTAGTATTAAACCATCTAAGAGACTATTTAGTCCCGACATAAAACTAAGCAAAGCAATAAACATTGCTATACTAAATGTTACACCAATTGCAGCAACTAATGTTTGCCTCCATCTAGCTAATAATAAAGAAATTGATATGTTTGCAATCAGTTTATAATTCATTCTTCCGGATTTAACAATTCATCATTTTTATTTATCCCTGATACTATTTCTACTTGCTGATAATCTTTTATTCCAGTTAATACTTTAATTTTATTACCATTACTCTTTAGAACAAATGAATCATTAATTAAAAAATTTCTTGGAATTATTAGAGCCTCTTCTTTTGATTGAATTACAATATTAGCTTCAAAAGAAATATTTGGATACAAAATTTGAGGTTGTTTAATAAATTCCGATTCAACTAAAAAAGACTTATTGCGTTCATTCATTATAGGAATAATCTTAGATACTTTTGCATTAAAAACTTTTCCTTTATGGCTATCTAGTGTTACATAAACAAGAAGATTTTTTTTTATTTTTAAAATATCGTATTCATCTATCTGCATTTCGAGAATAAATTTTTTGGCGTCACCTATCACAGCCAATGGTGTTTGAGGCCCAACTAGTTCACCTTTTTTTTTGTTAATACTATACACTATTCCGTCTATTTCGCTCCTAACAATAAAATCATTTATAATATTACCAGAAATCAAAAAGTTATTTTTTGATTGAGAGGCGTTATAATCCAATTGCCTTTTAAGGTCATGAAACCTTACAAGCGAGGAAAAATATGCATTACTCGAATTTTGAAAAGCCAACTCTTTTTGCTCAAATTCAACTTTTGTTCCAATTTGCTCTTGCCATAAATTTTTTTGCCTGATATAAAGAATGGAATCATGTTTCATTTTATTGCGAGAAAATTCAATTAACATTTTTGCCTCATTTAATTTTTCTTGATTGGCATTAACATCAAAAAATAATAATGATAGTTTTGCATTTTCGTTATTAAGGTGTTGTGTTAAGCTTGAAATAGATAAAATAGGGCTCCCAATTTTTACAGAATCCCCCTCAGAAACAAAAAGCTTATCAATAATACCTGCGGCGTTAGCAAAAGACTGATATTGATTTTTGCTTTTAATAATTCCGGTGGCATAAATTGATTCGGAGATGGAAGATATAATTGGTTTAATTTTTTGAGATTTATTTTTACATGACAACATAAAACTTGAAAGAAAAATATAAATCAATATTTTTAGCATAAAGTAAATTTATCTAAGAAAAAACATCTAATAACACATCTATATCAAACAATTTTGTGACTTATGTCACCACATAAAAGCACGTATATGTTTTAAAAATATTTTTTGAATTAGAATAATTCGTTTAACAATAATCTAAAAAAAGAAATAGCTTAAGTATTTGTATAACAGAAAAACGTTATAAATAAAAAACAACAACTAAAAACAAAATAATTTAGTTTATGATACGTAAAATTGTTTTTAAAATTATTTTAAAATCGGTTTTTAACCCCATTTCATTAATATATTTTGCATTTAATTCAAGCTTGGCAGGCATAATTTCTTTAATGTAAGTTTCTTCAGGATTAGTTGATTTAGCTAGTAAATCATTTTCACTAAAATATTCTAGAGACGCATAATCAGTAATACCAGGTTTAATTAACAACACTTTTTTCTGATGATCGTTGTATAAATCAACGTATTTTCTAACTTCAGGTCTAGGGCCAACTAAACTCATATTGCCAATTAATACATTAAACAATTGTGGCAATTCATCTAATTTGTATTTACGCAAATAATAGCCAATAGTAGTAATCCTAGAATCTCTTCCTCCAACAGTTAACAAACCTAATTTATCTGAATTATTTTTCATGGTTCTAAATTTTAACAAACCAAAATCTTTAGTATGCTTACCTACTCTTTTTTGAATATAAAAAACGGGTAAACCACTATTAATAATTATTAAAAGCGCAAATAAAATAAAGAATGGTAATAAAATTATTATACCTATTAAAGAAATAAAAAAATCAAAAAATCGTTTTATAAAAAAATACATATTTAACTTACCACTTTATCTAAAGCCTGAGTCAAAGCATTTACAACTATTTTTATTTGTTCATCTGATAAATCATAAAAAATAGGTAAGCTAATTTCACGACTGTAATTATCATAAGCGACTTTGTAATCAGAAACATTATATCCTAAACTTTTATAATAGGTCATACCAGGAACAGGCAAGAAATGAACGTTAACACTAACATCAGCATCAAAAACATGTTGCATTACGGCATCACGTTGCTGCTCAGTTACATTTTTTAATCTGAGAGGATATAGATGAAATGAACTTGTTTTATATTCAGTCTCAAAGAAAGGTAGTTCTAATCTCGTATCCTCAATCAATAATTTATTATATAAATCTACTATGTGTTTTCTTTTAATTAACGTATCGTTATCATATCTCTCTAATTCTATTAATCCTATTGCGGCACACAAATCAGTCATATTACATTTATAACCTGCTTCAAGAATATCGTATCGCCAATTTCCTTTTTGTGTTTTTGCCAAGGCATCTTTGTTTTGACCATGAAGGGTTGAAATGCAAAGTTGCTTGTAAATTAATTCATTATCAAATGGAGTTGGTAAATTTAATGCCACAGCCCCACCTTCGGCAGTAGTTAAATTTTTTACCGCATGAAAAGAGAAGACACTAATATCTGTTAAAGAGCCTGCTTTTTTATTTTTATAAAAAGCGCCGAATGAATGCGCAGAATCACTTAAAATTAAAATTCTACCTAATTGCTGTTGATTACTATTTTTAGATGCTTCAAAATCAGATTTATACTTTAATACCAGTTTATTTATTTCATC
>CANFQR010000307.1 GCA_947449125.1 Bacteroidota bacterium
CCAATAATTGTGTGAGAGCTTGAGGATGGAATTCCAAAATACCAGGTACCAAAATTCCAAATAATAGCGCTCAACAGCAAAGCCAAAATCATGGCTACGCCATGGTATGGATTACTATCTACAAGTGAATCCATTGGTAATAAATTTACAATACCCATAGCAACAGTAATGCCGCCAAGCATTACACCGGTAAAATTTAACAATCCGCTATAAACAACAGCTACTGTCGGTTTCATAGAATTGGTATAAATAACCGTTGCTACAGCGTTAGCAGTATCATGAAAACCGTTAATGAACTCAAAAAAGCAAGCGCATAAAAGGCAAAGAATCAATAAAACGGTAAGTGTTGTGTCTAATCCAAACATATTTTGTGTGTTAATTTATTAATCAAATCTATTTTTAAAAATTGTATGTTGTGTTAAGTTAATGTTAAATATTAAAATCTATATTGCGCGCGAATTGTTAAAATATTATCCGGAATTTCTCTTGTAAAACCCGATAAATTCTTTGATAGTTCATTTGTAACCATATTATAATGAATCATTAATTTAAAATTATCATTCACATAACAATTATACCCTATGCCAATTGCTGTATATTTTATATCCGCTCCAGTAAAACGATTTATGCTTTTTATGTTGTCGCTGTCAACCTCGGTATTAGGATCAAACCATTCGTATTTTAGCACGAGTTCGTGTTTTGTTTTTGCAATCCGCTGAATAAAATAACCATAAAACCCATTAAAATTTCTTAAATAAGTGTCACCTGAAGTTGCCGCTTGTGGACTTTTGTTACTTGTTTTACTTCCGGGTTGCTGACCAAATACATATTCCCCTCTAATGGTAGTTGTTCCTATAATTGATTTTACAGAAAATAACCCTTCAAAACCATAATATAATCTTTTAACATAAGAGCCCTTAACAGTTTTTGTTATTGAGTCTGCCAGTATAAATTCATTTTCGCCTAAACTATTAATGCTAACTTTTGAAAACAGAAAATTATTTGAAACTCTTTCAAAGCCATAATAATGCGATGCACCAACTCCATATTTAATCTTATCCTTATTTATGGTGTTGTAATAACAAACCCTGCCTATAAAATCTTTTTTTGAATCAATATCAGAAATATTTATAGTAGGAATTGTAATTCCTGTTCCATTAAATAAACCGGCAACTAATTTAAATCCGTGAATTTTAGAGGTTTTTGGCGCTTCAACAATTATTTCCGCCCCCATATCTCTTTCATTTGGCGTTAACAATTGTGTATATCTAGAGCGCTCAGGAGATTCCCTATCTGCCGATGAATACTGAATATCGTAACCAAAAGGCCTGTTCATAATACCTGCTTGAAACGAAAACCATTTTATAAAAGGATCGGTTACTTTTCCATATAAATCGGCAACATTAACAAATCGCTCAGTCATGTTTAATTGTGCAACATACTGAACATTGTTGTTTTCGTAGGTAAACTTGATTCGGCCTCTGCGAATCATAAATCTTGAGTCAACATTTACAGGAAAATCACCGCCATCTAGATTAAATGCCCCAACCGTATCTGCATGCTGGTATTGTGCTTGAATCCAACCATTAACCTTTAAACGTTTTAAAATGTCAAGTTCTTTTTTAACGGCAATAATACTTTTATTTAAGCTGTCATTATCCGGCGTTTTATTTTCCTGTGCCTTTAAAGATGAATTGAACAACAACAGCACGGCAAGTAAATTTAAAAATGTTTTCATGTAAATTAATTATTATTCGAAAACAAAAAAATGATTGTTTTATTAATATAAAATAAACTTAATGTTAAGGAATTGTTAATTTGTAAAATAAGGGGGTTGTATGAATCAATAAAAAACAAAAAGAGAACCTGTGTAGGATACAGATTCTCTTTATTATTCTATTAATAAATTTTTAAAACACTTACATTAATTATTTCCTAAAACCTTTAACAACTCGTCTAATTTCGGAGTTAAAATAAGTTCTGTTCGGCGATTTTTCTTTCTAGCCTCGGGTGTTTTTCCGTTATCTAAGGGGTAAAACTCTCCGCGGCCAGCAGCAGTAATTCTTTGGGAATCTATTTTTGCACTCGATAATACTATTTTTGTTACCGAGGTGGCTCTTATCACACTTAAGTCCCAATTATCTTTTATTTCTCCAGCACCCTTCATTGGCACATCGTCCGTGTGGCCTTCAACCAAAACATTTATGTCGGTGCTTTGCTCTAAAACTTTTGCAACATTTTTTAATGCTTCAACGCCTCTTGCTTCCACATTTGTTTTTCCGCTCGCAAACAATAAACTCTCATCCATACTAATATATACCTTGCCATTTTTTTGCGTAATGGTTAAGCCTTTGTTTTCAAAACCCAACAAAGCATCGCTCAGTTTTTTTCTTAAATCGGCTACTGCCTGATCTTTTTTTCTTAAAATATCCTCTAACTCATTTACCCTTGTCTCTCTTTGTTTCAATTGAACAGATAAATCATCAAGGTCTTGTTTTTGTTTATTTAATTTAGTTTCTAGTAATTTCAGCTCATCCTCTTTTCGCAGCAATTGTTCTCTTGTTAATTGTAAATCGCCGCTAAGTTTGGCATTATCATTGTTACTTCCAGTAAGCAGCTTGTTTAATCTGTCTAATAACGATTGATTTAACTGATCTAACTTATCGTATTTGGAGGTTAAATTTCTATAATTGCTTCCAATAATAGAAGTGTCGCGCTTCAATCCAATATTTTCTTTTTCGTTTTTTACCATTTGTTCTTTTAACTCTGCAACTTTAGCCTCGTTTTCCTGTGCCGATTTTTTTATGGCCGCCAACTCAGTTTCACATGCCTTTTGTTTTGTTTTTGACTCTTCTAATAATCTACCAGGAACACACGATGTAATTGCGGCAATAATAACCGCATAATAAAAAGTTTTTTTCTTAATCATTCTCAAATTTATAAATATGCCAAGCGTCATTTTATCTAATAAAATTAGTTTATTAACAATGAAATTAACCGAGATCTTAAAAAAACAAAATAGTTAACTTTGTTATAGTTAAGGTTTTTATTATGAGAATATCCAGTTTTGAAGAGTACAAGTTGGCCTACAAAAAAAGTGTTGAAACTCCTGAAAATTTTTGGGCCGACATTGCCAATAATTTTATTTGGCGCAAAAAGTGGGATAGCGTTTTAGA
>CANFQR010000308.1 GCA_947449125.1 Bacteroidota bacterium
GAGTGTGAAAATTTCTAAATATAAGTTTTAAAAAAAAATATAAAATGGATAATACATTATCTAATAAAGAAACTGCTGTTAACAGCAATGTTATAACTAGTTTTGGTAAAACTTTTTATTATTTTGAATCTTTTCAAACACTAAAAATTGAAGGTTTAGAAAAATATGATGCTATCATTATTGATGCTAAAGATTTAGAGTTTGCAAAAATCATTATTAAAAAAATCAGAAGCCATTCCGATCCTGAATTTTATTTAAAACCTGTTTATTTAATTAATAACAAAGCCAGTCAAGACCCTTACATTAAACAATTAAGCGATGGAATTATTGTTTCATTTGATCAATTGTCTGAAATAATAAATGATATTAATTTAATTAATTCCAGAATCGCACGCATTGAAATTTCACCTTCATCATCATTTGAAATTCAGGTAATCAAAAAAACGCTGAATTATTTATTTACCCGCGATGTAAATAAGCTCATTCCGCTTACTGAAGTTAATTCATCTATTGGCTATTGTTACCCGGTTATTTCGGTAAATTTTGATGTATTTGAAGAGATAAAAGCATTAGAGTTATTAGAATGGGCAGAAAAAGAAAATTTAATTTGGCCCGATTTTCAAGACAGGGTTTATTTATGCAGTAATTGTAAAGGAGGGCATTTATCATTCAGGGAAATTTGCCCTAAATGCGATTCAGCAAACATAATTTCTGAAGATTTAATCCACCACTTTCCTTGTGGATATATTGGACCAATAAGTGACTTTAGAAATAAAGTAGATACCGCTTTAAGTTGTTCAAAATGTTCTAAAAGTCTCCGTCACATTGGTGTAGATTATGATAAACCTTCTGTTATTAATCATTGTCAAAATTGCAATCAGGTTTTTCAAGATTATTTAGTAAAAGCCAAATGTTTTCAATGTAAAACCGATACGGATGTTCAATTTTTAGTCTCAAAAAACATTAATGTTTACAAACTCACTAAAAAAGGTAGAAACGCTGCAATTGGTGGTATTTATACTTCAGACTACGCCTTAAATAATGAAATAGAAGGTACTATAAACTTTAAAACTTTTTCGGTTATGATGCATTATGAGCAGGAAAGAATGAAATCTAATCCCGCTTTAACATCAAATTTATTTGTAATATATTTCGATAATATATTTGACTTATACCGAATAATAAAAAAATCTAAAGAAAGATCCTTATTAACTGAAATTGTAACCATAATACGAAACGATATTTCTACAGCAGATTTTATTTGTATAAATAACCCGTCTGTATTAAGCATTTGCTTAAACGATATTCCAATCGAAAATGCAAAACTTACAGCTGCAACAATTATCGAAAAAATTCAGCTGTTAGTTAAAAATAATTTTGATCGGTTTGATTTACACTCAGCATTTGAAATCTCTTCGTTAAGTAAGGAACAAACATTTGACAAACAAATTCAAACAATCATTAAAGAGCTGACAGAAAAACAATGATAGAATACATTGATAATTTTTTTGATTATGCCACCAATGTAAACACTTCAAAATTACTTCGGGTTTTTTGGTTTTTTTTCTTTTTTGAATTTACAAGGTTTTTCCTTTTAGAATTATTTGTTTTAATTCTTTGGAAATTAAATGAACCCAAACGAAAACGAAAAAATGACGAAGCCAGAGTTAGATTTTTAATAGAAAGTCCATTAATCTCTATTATTGTACCAGGTAAAAATGAGGGTAAAAACATTTACAAACTAGCCCGTTCTCTTAAAGAACAAACCTATAAAAATTTTGAGCTAATTATAATTGATGATGGTTCAGATGATGACACGGAACACATTTGCAGAAGTCTGCAAAAAAACGGACTAATTGATTTGTTTTTGCGAAACGATGTAAGGGGTGGAAAAGCCTCTGCCGCTAACTTAGGGTTTAGATATACTAAGGGCAAAATTATTATTCATTTAGATGCAGATTGCAGTTATGATATTGATGCAATTGAAAAAATAATCATTCCGTTTTATTTAGACGAACACATAGGTGCAGTTGGCGGAAATGTAATGGTGAAAAATTATAAAAAAAGTTTATGTACTACCTTTCAGGCAATCGAATATAGCGACACCATTTCAATAGGTCGAATTGCCAGTAGTTATATAGGAATTTACAGAATTGTTTCGGGTGCATTTGGTGCATTTTCAAGAGATGCTTTAGAACGAGTTGCCGGTTGGGATATTGGCCCTGGATTAGATGGCGACATTACCGTTAAACTTCGTAAATTGGGTTATAAAATTGTTTTTGAACCAGATGCAGTTTGTCAAACTAATGCTCCGGATACCTTCAAAAAATTAATTAAACAACGTTTAAGATGGGACAAATCAATTATACGATTTAGGTTAAGAAAACATAAAGATTTTTTTTATCCCAATGCTACTTTTAAATTTTCAAATTTTATTTCTAGTGCTGAAAATATCTTTTATAATTTAATTTTAAATCTAAAGTGGTGGATTTACATTTTTGACATGACCATTAATTTTACGGCATTATTAGGTTTTATTGTTCCATTTAATATTTTACTATACACCACCAATAATTATTTAAAATTTATACTTTTTGCGCCTTTCAGAGCCCGCAAAAACTCATCGGTTTCCTATTTTTTACCTTATTTGTTTGGTATGGTGTTTTATTTTGGATTTTTTCTAAGGTTTGTTCGAACAATTGCTTACACTCAGGAATTTTTCTTTAAAAAATCTTATGATGATTCTTGGAATCCAAGTAAAACATCAAAGCAAGCAAAAAAATTAAGAATTTAATCAAATCGTATTGTGAAAAATGATAGTTTAATGCAATTAATGAGATACTATTAATTTCTTTGTAATTGTATTTGAATTTACAGTCATTTTACAATAGTAAATACCGTCCGATAAACCAGACGTATTTAAATTTATAGTTTGCCATCCCTCATTAAAGTTATTTTCAACTATTTTAGTAATCGGGTTTCCCAGTGTATTTATTAATTCAAGCTTTACATTTGATGACTTAGTTAACATAAATGTAATTTTAGTGTTTTCGTTTGAAGGATTAGGATACAAATTAAACGAAAGTTGAGTTAAATAATCTGTCGCGTTGTTCTTTATATTCAGTATTGGATAATTGGAAAAGTGAACAATAATATCATTTGTATTAAAATTAGA
>CANFQR010000309.1 GCA_947449125.1 Bacteroidota bacterium
AAACACTTAATATTACCGATAGGTCTTATTTACTTTATTCAGGAAGTGTTATTAAAAGTGGAAGTGCCGAAGATTTAGCAAACGATGAACAGGTTCGTAAAGTATACTTAGGCCAAAATTTTGAACTGAGAAAGTAAACCATGAAATTAATTTTTGCATCTGCCAATAAAAATAAAATTAACGAAATTAAAACCTTGCTTCCGCAAGAATTTGATTTGTTGGGTTTAGAAGACATTGGTATTACAGACGAGATACCAGAGACCGGAACTACCATAAAACAAAATGCTTTATTAAAAGCACAGTACGTTTTAGATTTTTTGAATGAAAAAAAACAAAATTTTTCTGTTTTTTCTGACGATAGCGGTTTAGAAGTGTTATCGCTTAACAATTCCCCAGGAGTTTACAGTGCTAGATATGCAGGTATTCCAAAAAATGACGAGGCTAACAATAAAAAATTATTAGAAGAATTAAAATTGGTTACAAACCGAAAAGCAAGATTTGTAACTGTAATTACATTAATTATAAACGGTGAAATTCACTATTTTGAAGGAGAAGTAAACGGAACCATTTCATATGAGGAAAGAGGAAAAACCGGTTTTGGATATGATCCATTATTTATTCCGCAAGGTTATCGCAGTACTTTTGCAGAGTTAGGCGCTGAGGTAAAGAATGCAATTAGTCATAGAGCAAATGCCGTTA
The DNA here is from genome assembly GCA_947449125.1 of Bacteroidota bacterium. Taxonomy (GTDB): domain Bacteria; phylum Bacteroidota; class Bacteroidia; order B-17B0; family Aurantibacillaceae; genus Aurantibacillus. The sequence continues at coordinate 700 of CANFQR010000309.1, forward strand.
ATTTATTAATTGATTTTTTAAAAAAACAAAATTAAGGACTATTTAATTTCCCATTCCTTCCAATCCATTTCCTCTCCTTCTAAAATCCCTAAATAACTGTTGTATCTTTCGCCGCTTATTTGGCCACTTTCAACAGCGTTAATTACAGCGCACTTTGGCTCATTAACATGTAAACAATTATTAAACTTGCAGTCAGTCATAAGACCTCGTATTTCCGGAAAATAATGACCAACCTCTTCCTTTTTCATTTCAACTAAACCGAGTTCTTTAATGCCGGGGCTATCAATAATTCCGCCGCCAAAACTTAACGGGTGCAATTCTGCAAAAGTGGTTGTGTGCATTCCTTTGGCATGCGCGGCAGAAATATCGCCTGTTTTAAGAGATAAAGAAGGTTCAATCGCATTAATAAAAGTAGATTTCCCAACACCTGAGTGACCGGCTACCAAGGTAATTTTATCTTTAAATAAATTTTTTAGTTCATTAATTTGTAACGGATTAAACGAGCTAATTTCAAAACATTGGTATCCGATTTTAGTATAAATACTTATGATTTGTTTTTGAATTTTCTGTAGTTCTTCATTTAGAAGGTCACACTTATTAAAAATAATTTTTGCCGGAATTCTGTAAGCTTCGGCGGTAATTAAAAATCTATCGATAAAACCTAAACTTGTTCTTGGCGAAACTAATGTGGCAATTAAAACAGCTTGGTCTAAATTGCTGGCTAATATTTGCGATTGCTTGCTTAGGTTTATTGATTTTCGGATAATGTAATTTTTGCGTGGAAAAATTTTAGTAATGTTACCTTCATTGTTTTCTTCGGTTTCAAATTCAACAATATCTCCTACTGCAACTGGGTTGGTGGTTTTTCTTCCTTCTAGCCTTATTTTACCTTTTAAACGGCAAACAAATGTTGTATTATTTGACTTTACCAAATAATTGCTGCCGGTAGATTTAATAATTATTCCTTGCATGTTTAATTTATTCGAAATTACTAAGAAACACTTTAATAAAGTTTAAAAAAACGCAAAAAACAATTTATAAGATTTAACGATTTTCTTCTAATTAAAATGTTAATTTAGGCGCGTTTTAAAACATAAAAAATGAAAGAAGTTTATATAGTTTCGGCAGTAAGAACTGCATTAGGTTCCTTTGGAGGAACATTAGCTGGCGTATCAGCTACCCAATTAGGTGCTACAGCAATAAAAGGTGCGCTAAACAAAATTAATTTAGATCCTAAATTAGTTAATGAAGTAATTATGGGCTCTGTGCTACAGGCTAATCTTGGTCAGGCTCCTGCCAGACAAGCAGCAAAATTTGCGGGTTTGCCCGATACAGTAACATGTACAACAGTAAATAAGGTTTGTGCCAGTGGAATGAAGTCAATCATGCTTGGTGCTCAAAGTATCATGTTAGGAGATAGCGACGTAGTTGTTGCAGGTGGAATGGAAAACATGAGTGCAGTGCCTTTTTATTCAGATAGTACACGTTGGGGAGCAAAGTATGGCAACGCTCAATTAATAGATGGTTTAGCAAAAGATGGCTTAACAGATGTATATGGAAATGTTCCTATGGGGAATTGCGCAGAACTTTGTGCTAAAGATTTAAATTTTTCACGCGAAGAACAAGATGCTTTTGCCATTGAATCTTATAAGCGTTCGGCAGCGGCATGGGGAGCAGGAAAGTTTAAAAACGAGGTTGTGCCTGTAACGGTAAAAACAAAAAAAGGTGATGTTGAATTTTCAGAAGATGAAGAATATAAAAATGTAAACTTTGAAAAAATACCAACATTAAAACCTGTATTTCAAAAAGACGGAACTGTAACAGCTGCCAATGCCAGTACCATGAATGACGGAGCTGCAGCTTTGGTTCTAATGAGTAAAGAAAAGGCAGAGGCTTTAGGTTTAAAACCTTTGGCAAAAATAAAAGGATTTGCAGATTCAGAGCAAGCTCCTGAGTGGTTTACTACAACACCAAGTTTAGCTTTACCAAAAGCAGTTGCTAAAGCAGGATTAAAAATGGACGATATTAATTACTACGAATTAAACGAAGCATTTAGTGTGGTTGGTCTTGCAAACATTAAGTTGTTGAATCTTGATGCTTCAAAAGTTAACGTAAATGGTGGCGCTGTTTCAATTGGTCATCCATTAGGTGCCAGCGGCGCGCGAATAATTGTAACATTAATAAATGTTCTTAAACAAAATAATGCCAAGTTTGGTGGTGCTGCAATTTGTAATGGCGGTGGCGGAGCTAGCGCAATGGTTATAGAAAATATAGATTAAAAAGCTAAACAATAAAAAAGCCCGCTTATTAGTTTAATAAGTGGGCTTTTTATTTTACGATAATAATGAGATTTAAGCTAAATCAGCAAAGTAATTTTCGGTTTTTTTGAAGTAAACCAATCCGATAATAAATATTACAACCGATGATAAAATGCTAATCAAATCATTTTCTAGATTAATAG
>CANFQR010000310.1 GCA_947449125.1 Bacteroidota bacterium
GTTGTTCATAATTACAAAAGTCAATTTTTAACAGGAGTAATGTTAGGTAATTGTTAATTCCTTATATGAGTTCATTCTCAAGCATTTAATTCTGTTTCGGAAATTTAGTGTTTGATTTATCATTAATTTTATTAAATAAGAGAGAATTAAATTATTACAAATGAAAATTTTATTTGCAGATTCTAATCATGCGGTTCTTCACGAAACATTAATTCATTTAGGTTTTGAATGTGATTTGTTATGGGATAAAAGCGCGACTGAATTAATAACTATTTTACCTAATTATGATGGATTGGTAATTCGCAGTAAATTCAAAATCACTAAACAAATAATAGATAATTGCCCTAAATTAAAGTGCATCGGCAGAGTGGGTGCGGGTATGGAAAACATTGATGTTAGCTACGCTAATCAAAAAAATATTAGTTGTGTTAGTGCCCCTGAAGGAAACAAAGATGCCCTTGGCGAACATGCGGTTGCAATGCTACTTATGCTGCTTAACAATCTTAAAAAAGCAGATGCAGAAGTTAGAAAAGGTATTTGGTTAAGAGCAGAAAATAGAGGCATTGAAATAAAAGATAAAACCATTGGCATTATAGGTTGCGGAAACATGGGCGAGAGTTTTGCCAAAAAATTATCTGGATTTGGATGTAAAATTTTGGTTTTTGATAAATACAAAACAGATTTTGGAAGTAGTCATGTTATAGAAACTACTCTTGAAAATATTTTTGAAGAATGTGACGTTTTAAGCCTGCATGTGCCATTAACAGAGGAAACAGAGTACATGGTTAACGCAGATTTTATAAACAGATTTAAAAAAAATATTTTTATTATCAATACAGCCCGCGGTAAATGTTTAAATACAGCAAACCTTGTTAGTGCTATGAAAACAGGTAAAGTTTTAGGAGCATGTTTAGATGTTTCAGAGTATGAAAGTGTTTCGTTTGAGCAGTTAGATAATAATGAAATTCCGGAACCGCTAAATTATTTAATTCATTCTGATAAAGTTATATTAACGCCACATATTGGGGGTTGGACTCATGAAAGCAATTTTAAAATGAGTAAACTCATTGCCGAAAAAATGGCAAAAGTTTTAAATGTTTAATAATTTACTGTAAACTGGGGTGTAGTAATAATATTAGAGTTGTTTCCTGCTTCGTCTACTGCAAAAATAACGTACTTAAAAATTTTGATAGAGTCTGCCGGTCTGAATTCATTCATGGGGATATAAATTTCGCCTTTAATTGGTTTACCTTTAAAACCATCGCCAGGTTGAACAATAATTTTTGCAATGTTAAATGTATCAGAAATGTTTTGGTCAAAGAAGCCGGTAAATTTTTTTAATCCGGTGTTATAATAATAAAATTTCATGATTAAGTTTGGCAGCGTTGAAGTTTCGTCTCTAAAAATATCGCCATCACCATCTTCGTAAGCCAAAACCATAGAACCGTTATCAATACCGTTTGATTTAGACGATGTAAAATCAATGAATTCAAGTTTAGGAACAGGATCTTTACTCAGTCTTTTGACACATCCAAAACACGCTAAACTTATCAAAAATATTATTCCAATTAAACGCATCTATTATTAAATCAATACTAAATTTACATAATTATTACTTCTTGGCAAAGGACATTGTACACTATAAAAAATAAAATATTTAATATTAGTTCTGAAAAGGAATTTATTGATTTGGCGTTAAAGATTTTTAACTTTCAGTTATTAAATAATACTGTTTATTGTAATTGGGTTAAAATGCTAAAAGTAAATCCAGATAAAGTTCTAACATTAGAGCAAATCCCTTTTTTGCCAATTGAATTTTTCAAAACTAAAAAAATTATTTCTTCTCCTTTAAGTTCAGAAACAGTTGAGTTTACAAGTAGCGCTACAACTTCTCAAACGCCTGCAACACATTATGTAAACGATGTGCTGTTGTATCAAAGAAGTTTTTCAAATTGCTTTAATTTGTTTTATGGTTTGCCTGCCGATTATTGTATTTTAGCCTTGTTGCCAAATTATTTACAACGAAATGGATCATCGTTAGTTTATATGTGCAATCAATTAATAAACGAGTCAACACACCCGTTTAGTGGATTTTTTTTAGATAACACAGATGATTTAATTTTTAGAATAAATGAGTTAAAGCAAACCAATCAAAAAGTAATTTTAATTGGTGTGTCTTACGCACTAATTGATTTGTGTGAGCAAGGAGTTAAATTAAATGAAAATTTTATTGTGATGGAAACCGGAGGCATGAAAGGAACGCGAAAAGAAATGCTCAAGTCTGAATTACATAATTTTTTAAAGCATGGTTTTGCTGTAAATTCTATTCATAGCGAATATGGCATGACGGAATTATTAAGTCAGGCCTACAGTAAAGGAGATGGCGAATTTGAATCCCCTCCATGGATGAAATTTTTAATCAGGGAAATTGACGACCCTTTAAAAATTAAAACAGACGGCAGAACCGGCGGTATTAACGTGATAGATTTAGCCAATATAAATTCCTGTTCTTTTATTGCCACGAAAGATTTGGGTAAATTAAACAATAACAATAAGCTGGAATTGATGGGACGATATGATTATAGTGATGTAAGGGGATGTAATTTAATGATAGGAAATTATTAATTAACCTTGTCGGCCGGCTAATAAAAACATGACAGCCATTCTAACTGCTACACCATTTTCTACTTGATCTAAAATAATAGATTGTTTGCTGTCTGCAACATCGCTAGTGATCTCTACACCACGGTTAATTGGACCCGGGTGCATGATAATTATTTTTTTTGAGAGACTATCCAATAATTCTTTATCCAAACCATACAGCATTGAGTATTCTCTTAACGAAGGGAAATATTTGATGTCTTGGCGTTCAAGTTGTATGCGTAGCATATTAGCTACATCACACCATTCGAGCGCTTTTTTGAGATTTAACTCAACTTCAATACCCAAACTTGTAATGTGTTTTGGAATTAATGTTAATGGCCCGCATACTTTTACAATAGCTCCTAATTTTTGCAGACAAAAAATATTTGAAAGTGCAACTCGTGAGTGCAAAATATCACCTACTATGACAATTTTTTTGCCTTTTAAATCGCCCAATTTTTCTTGCATAGAGAAGGCATCTAATAGGGCTTGAGTAGGATGTTCGTGTGCA
>CANFQR010000311.1 GCA_947449125.1 Bacteroidota bacterium
CTTACTGCATCATCAGCTCCTAAAGCCAAACCTTTTCTTATTGTAGCATCGCTATCTGCTAAACCTACATGAATAAGTGTAACTTTTTCTGCCAAGTTGGCTTCTTTAAGTTCTAGAGCTCTAACAAGCGCATACCATTCATCGTATGGATTTATTACATAGGTTACACCAGCGTTATTAAACTTTGTATCACCGTCCGTAAATTGAATTTTTGAAGTTGTATCAGGAACATTACTAATGGCTACTAAAATTTTCATATAATTTGTTTTTGTATTTATTTTAACAACTCTGGTATAATATAAGTTTAAAATTAATTTTATTAAATCTTGATTTAAGAAGTAACATTTAATTAGAACCTTATTATAAAGCGTTGCAAAAATATAAAATTATATTTCTAAATACAATTCAATTTAACTCAAAATATTGGCTAGTTAATTCGTTTTTATGGTTGTGTTTTTTAATAGTTAATACGAGTTTAATTTGTAAATGTGTTTAATAGAAAAATTAAACGGAAATAATAAAAGAATGCATGAGGAAAATTAGATTAAAATGAAAATAAATCTTTTTAAATTCGAATGATTATATTTGTCTTATATTAAATATGACGTTTGATCTTTTTATTACTCTGCTACTAATTTTAATTAATGGTTTTTTTGTTGCAGCAGAATTTGCTTTAGTTAAGGTTAGAGCTTCTCAATTGGATGTTGTTATTCAAAAAGGAAGTTCAAGAGCTAAGTTAGCGAAAGAACTTATTTCAAAATTAGATGCTTATTTATCTGCCACCCAATTAGGAATTACATTAGCTTCGCTTGCTCTGGGTGCTGTTGGCGAAGAGGTAATTTCAAATCTTATAGAGCATTTATTTCTAAATACAGGTTGGGTAAAAAATCCCGTAAATGTTCATAGTATTTCACTTCCGGTGGCTTTAACTTTGTTAACTTTTTTTCATGTAACCTTGGGAGAGCAAATACCTAAAATGCTCGGGATAAAACATAGCTTAAATGCTATTTTAATTTTTGCATGGCCGTTACGTTTCTTTTATTTTATTTGTTCCCCTTTTATTTGGTTATTAAATAAGACATCAAACGTTGTATTAAGGGTTTTTGGGGTTAAAAAGGTTGGAGAAGACGATGTACATACCGAAGAAGAACTAAGATTGATTTTAACAGAAAGTGAAGAGGGGGGAGCAATTAAACCGAGCGAGAATGAATTAATACAGAATGTTTTTGATTTTGACGATCGCTTGGTGAAACAAATAATGGTGCCGCAAAACAGAGTTGTAGCCTTGGATGTTGAATTAGGTAAGGGAGAAATAACGAAGCGTATTATTGAGGAAGGATTTTCGAGAATACCAATTTACTTGGGAGACATTGACAATGTTATAGGAATTGTTCACAGCAAAGATCTTTTAAAAGCGCTAATTGAAAATAAGTTCAGGTCTTTAAAAGATATTATGCGACCTGCTCATTTTATCCCGGAGAGTATGAAAATTAATGAGTTGTTGCGCGATTTTCAAAAACATCACATACAAATGGCAATAGTAACTAATGAGTTTGGGTCAACAGCCGGAATTATTACTATGGAGGACATTATAGAAGAATTGGTTGGTGAAATTCAAGATGAACATGATGAGGAAAAACCAAACGTTGAGAAAAAGAGTGATACTGAGTTTATAGTAAATGCACAAGCAACTATTGCAGACGTTAATGATGCTTTGCCAATTGCTCTTCCTGAAAATGCCCATTATGAAACGGTTTCGGGTTACATTAATTATATTTTTGGTAGAATTCCAGCCGTAAATGATAAACGAAAAAAAGATGGCTATGAATTAACTATCTTAAAAAGAACTCGCCAAAGTGTTGATACAATTAAAATGAAAGTTTTAGAAGAATAATGGCACATCAATTAACCTCAAATTATTGGAATGAAAGATATTTAAATAATAATTTTGCATGGGATTTAGGTCAAGTCTCACCCCCATTACAACATTATTTTAATCAATTAACTAATAAAAATTTAAGTATTCTAATTCCTGTAGCTGGCAATGCCTATGAGGCAGAATATCTTGTAAAAAGAGGGTTTAACAACGTTTTTGTTTGCGATATTGCCGAAACGCCTTTCAAAAATTTAGTAAAAAGATGTCCGGAAATTTATAAATCAAATTTACTGCAAATTGATTTTTTTGAAATTAATAATACCTCGCCTACAAAATCTTTAAAATTTGATCTTATTATCGAACAAACTTTTTTTTGCGCCATAACTAAATCATTAAGAAATAATTATTTCAAACAGGTTCACCAGTTATTAAATCCTAATGGAAAACTGGTTGGCTTATTATTCAATGATAAATTAAATGATGATCAACCCCCTTTTGGAGGAACTAAAGAAGAATATGAAATCTATTTTAAGTCTCTGTTTAAACCTAAAGTGTATGAGACAGCCATTAATTCTGTTAAGCCCAGACATGGTAGAGAATTATTTATAAATTTAGAAAAGATTTAATCTTTTATTCTCTTGTTAGTTAACAATCAGAAAAAATACTTTAAAATTTAAATGAATCAACGCGAATTATTTTTAAGGCATGTGGCTCAAACTTCTGATTTGCCTTTATTGGGAGTTGATGTAAATATAAAAAGCGCAAAAGGTGTTAAATTACTTGATGTAAACGATAAGGAATATATTGATTTAATAAGTGGAATTTCGGTAAGTAATATTGGTCATTGTCACCCAAAGGTAATATCAGCCATTAATTTGCAAAGTCAAAAATTCATGCATTTAATGGTTTATGGAGAATTTAATCAAAGTCCACAGGTAAATTACGCTAAATTTTTAACAAGCTTTTTGCCGCAAAATTTAAATTCAGTTTATTTTACAACTAGCGGAAGTGAAGCCACCGAAGGAGCTTTAAAATTGGCAAAACGGGTAACAAACAGGAGCGAAATTATTTGTTTTAAAAATGCTTATCATGGCAGCACGCATGGAGCATTGAGTGTTATGGGTGACGAGTTTTTTAAAAATAGTTTTCGCCCTTTATTACCCGATATAAAAATTTTAACCTACAACAATTTAGCTGAATTAGAAAAAATAACATCTAAAACAGCGGCAGTAATAATTGAACCCATTCAAGGTGAGGCTGGTGTTAGAAAAGCAGA
>CANFQR010000312.1 GCA_947449125.1 Bacteroidota bacterium
AAGCGAATTAATTGATGATTTTACTAAAATGCCTGAAAAAACCGTACTTGATACAATTGAAATGCGTTGGCAAGGGTTAAAAATTTTAAGAAAACGATTAGGCGACAAAAATTTAGATTTTAAACATTACGGGGGTTATGAATTATTTAATTCAAAGACAGAATTTAAAATTTGTTCAGAAAAAATCAATCATTTTAATTCAATCATTTATAAACTTCTTGGAAAAACGAACTGCTATTCTATTCTTGAACCTAAAAAATTACCATTTAAAACTATTAGCGGCGTTATTTTTAATAAATACGAAGGTCAACTAGATTCAGGCCGCATGCTTAACAACCTAATTAATTTAGCGAGGCAATTTGATATTACTATTTTAAATGGCATTTGTGTTTCGGAAATAAATAGTCTTTCCGGTTCAGTAGAATTATTAACTAATAATGGTGTATTTAGCGCTTCTAAAGTAATTGTTGCAACTAATGGTTTTGTTAACCAATTATTAAAAATAAAAGATGTAAATCCGGCAAGAGCACAAGTTTTAATAACTAAACCAATTAAAAATCTTAACATAAAAGGAACTTTTCATTATCAGGAAGGATATTATTATTTCAGAAATATTGATAACAGAATTTTATTAGGCGGAGGTAGAAATCTTGATTTTAAAAAGGAAACCACCACTACCGAAGGCCTTAATTTAAAAATTCAGACCCAGCTTGACGAATTACTAAGTAATATAATTTTACCCAATACATCTTACGAAGTTGACTATAGATGGTCGGGTATTATGGGAGTTGGAAGTGAAAAAAAACCTATTATTAAAATTGTACAGCCTAATGTTTTGGCAGCCGTGCGAATGGGTGGAATGGGAATTGCGATAGGAAGTTTGGTTGGTAAACTAGCCGCAAAAGAAATTGATTAAACTCATTTTATTAATAATCTTAATAAGTATCTTTGATTTATTATGGCTAAACAAATTACAGGACATTACACATTCGACGTTTTCGATTCAATAAATAATCTTAATTCGGAAGATCAAAACCTACTAACTGCAGCTATAAAAGCCATTAACAATGCCTATGCTCCCTATTCAAATTTTTATGTAGGAGTGGCTGTGCTTTTAGAAAATGGAAAAATTATTACTGGAAACAACCAAGAAAATGCAGCATACCCTAGTGGTTTATGTGCCGAAAGAGTTGCTATTTTTTATGCCTCCTCACAATATCCCGGAATAAAAATTAAATCAATTGCGGTTTCCGCAAATTCAAAAAAATACAACATCAATTATCCTATTGCTCCATGCGGTTCCTGCAGACAGGCAATCTCTGAATATGAAGTTAAAATGGATTCGCCCATAAGACTAATAATGTTTGGTGAAAGCGGAGAAATTTATATTAGTCCCTCAATTTCAAATTTATTGCCACTAATGTTTTCAAGCAAAAATTTAAGTGAATAGGGTTAACCACACAAAATTTTTGATCTTATACTCTTTATCCTTTAAATGTAATTAAACATTTAACGAAATTTATCTTCACTTTAAGACAACCTCGCCATTAACTTAGCGTATAATATTTTATAAATAGGCTAGTCTCATTATTTATTAATCAATTAAAAATCATAAATAAAAAACACATGAAAAATTCACTGAAAAAACTAACCCTTAAAAAAACACATTGCTATGAAAAAAAACTATTTATTACTCGCCCTGCTTGGCTTTATTTATGTAAATATATACGGCCAATTTAATAATGCTTCTTTAACCCTTGTAACTGAAAAAAATCTAAACACGTCCTTTTGGAATGCCTATGCAGATAAAATAAATTTAACTGCAAATGAAAAAAAAGAATTTATCAATTCACATCACAGGCAATTTTTAATTCCAAATACAACTATCCAAAAACAATTTAATTTAAGCACTCAAAACAACACAATGGCTGGGCCTTGTGTAAATATAGATTTTGAAAATGGAAATTTATCCGGTTGGAATACTAGCTGTGGCTTCCACCCTATTTTTAATCCGTTAGGTTGTTGTCCTAATCCTGGTGGTCAGCAAACTATAATGACAGGTACAACTCTTGATCCTGCTGGAGGATTTCCGATTGTAGCTCCTGGTGGAAATTTTTCATTACGTTTAGGTAATAACCTTACAGGTGGTGAAGCCGACAGAATTGAACAAACATTTTTAGTAAATTTAAATAATTGCAATTTTAAATACCGATATGCTGTGGTTTTTCAAGACCCTGGTCATATTTCATCTCAACAACCGGCATTTCAAGTTGAGATGTTAGATAGTCTTGGTTTACAAATACCATGTACATATTATAATGTTACCGCTGGCGGAAGTATTCCGGGATTTTTTAATTCTCCAAATTTAGCAGGAGTAGTATTTAAACCTTGGAGTGATGTTGTGGTAGACTTAACAAATTATATTGGCCAAAACGTAACCATTCGTTTTACAACTTTTGATTGTGCATTAGGAGGACATTATGGATACGCTTACATTGATGGTAGTTGCTTATCTTTTATTCCCGGATATTCAGATAGTGTTTGTAATGGTTCAAGTAAAGCATTTTGCGCTCCAACTGGCTTTGGAACTTACACTTGGAATGGTCCTGGCATAGTTAATAGTCAAAATCTGTGCATTAATGCTTCAAATCCCGGCATCTATACTTGTCAAACTACATTGTATACTGGTTGTAGTGGACCACAATTTACTTACACCTTATCTAATTATCCTAATCCTATTGCATCATTTAATAGTCAATCAGCAAATGCCTGCTCAACACAATTTACCTTTAGTAACTCGTCAACTATTAGTTCAGGATTTATATCAAATTATAGTTGGAATTTTAATAATACAACCACAGTTACCTTACAAAATCCAACATTTAATTTTCCTGGAACAGGAACTTATTCAATTAATTTAACTGCTATTTCAAATCATAGTTGTACCAGTTCAAATTCACAAACACTAACAATTTCTCCGTATCCAGTTGCAAGTTTTTCAGCCCCATCTTTATGTGAAAATTCAGTAATTAATTTTACCAATAACTCAAGTATTTTATCAGGTTCTATTACTAATTACACATGGGATTTTGGTGGAGGAAATCAATCCGGTTTAATACATCCAAATTATACT
>CANFQR010000313.1 GCA_947449125.1 Bacteroidota bacterium
GCAAACTATAATTTATATTCAGTAGTTGAGGATTATTTACAATTGAAGTCTGGTAGTTAGACTTTGCCGGGTTAACATTTTGAACCAAATGATCCCATAAATTCCACTGCCATACTACTGTTGCAGTATTTAATCCGGTTGGTTTTAATTCCATTATTTTTTCTGACCACACAGTAATAGATGTTGTGGCACCAGCATTTGAAACATCTGCTGCTGTTTTAACATCATAACTAATTACCAAAACATTTCCATTTGGCAGTGGACAATGATCATGATGCAAACAATATGTTGATGATGAATACGTGTAATCCCAAAGCAAAGTTCCGGTGTAATTATATTTTTGAATCTTTCCCGTCATACCCCCACCCGTTAAAACATTCCCAGTATTAGCAACACTTCTATAAATATCACCTCCTGGTGTCATGTGAGTAGAATAACCGGTATTACCTCCAGTAAACGTCCATGTTTTCACAACTGTACTATTGGTATCTATTAAATAACCTAAAGTAGACCCACTGTTACTATATAAAGTTAAACCATTCCATTGCTGTGAATAAGAAGTTTTCATAAAACCTAATAAAAACAACATAACGGATAATCCTAAAATTCTCATATAAAATAAATTTAATGTTAAGTAAATGTAATTTTTTTGATTAAAATATCATTAAAAATTAGATAAACATGCATAAAAACAATATAAACTTTAGGAAGATTTGTAACAGCGACGTAAATGTTATTTAGCTAAAACAATTTTTTTATAAACAGGCTTTTTATCATCTAATGAAATTGACATAAAATACACACCTCCATTTGCTAGGCTTGAAATATCAAGGCGTGATCTATTTTCTGCTTCAAATACTTTTTTGCCGTAGGCATCAAACAAAACAACTTTGATCTGTTTAGCTGTTTGAAAATTTAAATCAATATCTATAATTCCACTTGTTGGATTTGGGTAAATTGAAATTTTTTCACCTGATAATTCTTCAATTTCTGTGATTAACGTATACGAATAACCTATAGAATAAACGTAAACACAACCATTTAAATCTGTGGTTCTCACAACATAAATGCCACTTTGTGTTGGTGTATAATTTTGTGATGTAGCTCCGTTAATTAAATTTCCATTTAAGTACCATTGGTAAGTTGTAGCAGAAGTTGTTGTTAAATTATTTCCACTCAATGATATTGTAGGCTGCGGTGGTGCAGGGTTATTAATATAACATGTTGAATAACGATGCGCTTGAGAAGATTTGGCTCCGGTGGTAATGGTAAAAATTGGCACGCCGGCAGGATTTAATTCATATATTTTTCCTGAAATTGCAACGCAAACCAATTGATTACCGTTGGGCAATTGCTCTGAACTCCCCTCATTACTCGTATAACCAAAACCGGATGTACGTTGTAAATACGTTGCAGGCGTGTATGCAGAGCCGGTATTTATTGTGTAATTATAATTGCTTAATGGCGGTATAATCTGATCTACTGAAGAAACAGAAGCAGAAACACCTTGATTGTTAAAACCAACTAAACGTCCGGCATTTGGATGACCTTCGGGAATCCAATGAACATCGTGCGTTACATTTAATATCTTAGTTCCCGTTGCCTGATATGCCGGGGGATTTCCCCACCTGTATAAAAAATCACCACCCTTACCCGAATTCCCTCCACTATGTGAAGCCGCTTCTGCTGTTGTGGTGCTATGATCTATGATATACCACTCATTCATGTTATGCGAACTCAATGCAATCTGATCTAAAATCGGATTATAATCAAGTCCGTTACAATGCATCCAGTCTTTTGTTGTCATGTAATTGACATTTAACAATTCAGGATGATTAACGATCGATGATTGATAGTTTGATTTGGTTGGGTCAACATTTTGAACTAAATGATCCCAAACATGCCATTCCCAAACAATATTTCCTGTAGTTAAACCTGTCGGTTGAACTTCTATTATTTTTTCAGGCCATATCGAAGTTAACGCTGCTGTGCCGCCAACGGCTGCCAAATCTGCTTGATTTTTTAGTTCATATGCAATCATTAACACATTACCATTTGGTAAAACGCAATGGTCGTGGTGCGTATAATAGGTAGTTGAGGAATGTGTATAATCCCAAATTAAATTATTGTTGTAATCAATTTTTTGAATTCGACCACATGCCCCTCCTCCCATAAATACTGAATTAGGAACATTTACACTTCTTACAAGTGTGCCACCCGGTTCTAAATAAGATGAATATCCTGTACCTCCGGTTAAACCCAACCAGGTCTTTACCGTAACATTATTAGTATCAACCAAAAACGCCGAAGTTGCATTACCATTACTGTATAAGGTTAAACCATTCCATTGCTGAGAAAAAATTAACTGTTGAGGTAATAAAATTACAAAACATAAAAAGTACTTAAATTTAAAACTTGATGTTCTCATATTGATTGAATTTTTTTGCTTTTTAACGGTAAATTAAATTATTAATGGTTATTTAATATTTAGATGTCATTAACCAATTAAACTTGCGAAAAAAAATAAATTATAATGATTTTTTTTAATAAACTAAAATTCAAAGCCTTAAAGGCATTTACATAAAAAGGAGATAACCAAACTCAAAAAAATCTACTAAGCTTCTAACTCTTTAATTGCAGTATCAAAATTTACAAATTCAACCTTATTTGCTTTTAAATATTCAACAAGCCATGAATACCAACCCATCCAAGTATTAAATGATTTTGAAAAATACCTGTCATGAAAATCAATTCCTAAATAATTAATATTTTTTTCATGAGCCTCGTCAATCAGCTTCAGTGTTTTTTCTTTAGCTTTTTCTAAATTTACAGACTGCCATTTTTTTCCGTTTTCAATAATCCAACCATCCATTATTTGAAATGGAAATTCCCACATATCGCCAATTTTATATGGATTTTTAAAAGCATATTCGGTACTATCGAAAGAATAACCTGCATTACTTAAAAAATTAAATGTTTGGCCTGAATTTCTAACATAATGCATTCTTATGCCGGCGTTTTTTTTGCCAGTAAACGATTTAAACAATTCAAATTCACTATTTATTAAATTTTGATTATTAAACTCAATGCCATGAATATTAATTTCACAATTACATTTTTGCATATGAGTAA
>CANFQR010000314.1 GCA_947449125.1 Bacteroidota bacterium
AAACGCAACCGAAATTAATTGACTTTGCCATTGTTCTAAGTTTAATTTTTCCTTAAACACCGGAATTAAAATATCGTTGCTTGCCGCCACAAATCCCCAAAAAAAGAAAACTGAAATTAATGTTACTAAAGCGGATTTATTGGTTTTCATGTTTTTTAGTATTTAAAATTTTATCTAATATATTTTTTTTATCGCTCTTATCAATTATCAATTATAAATAAGTTGTTAACCTCTTTGCTAATAAAAACAGTCTGGATTTATAGTGGTAATTATTTTATCAAAAAAGAAACAATCGTATTAATTCTGACATTAATTAATCGAATTTATTCTCGTACAAATTTTCTACTTTAAATATCATTTCCCAATTATTTCCCCAAACTATATTACCCTCATCTATTTTAAATTTTTTAAATAAATTAATATCTAAATACTTTTTACAATTAGAATATTTTTTTAACACAGGAAAAAAATTAACGACATTTTTCTTGCTGTCGTCAAAAACAATTTCGATTTTATACTCTTCAATATATTTTGCTGCAAATACTTTCATGTTTTCTGTGTTTTCAAATCGAGCAAAGTCAAGAAGTGTGATGATACAATTGGTATTAACTTTACTCAACCTGACATCGTAATTTTTTTAAAATAACATTTAAACAGTTAGTAAATTACGTAAATTTATGTTTAATAAAAATTTAATATGCAGCTACTTACTCCCTCCAATTTTACAGATTATGAATTAATTGATTGTGGCGATTTTGAAAAACTTGAGCGTTTTGGAAAATACATTACCATAAGACCAGAGCCTCAGGCAGTGTGGCCAAAAATTTATTCTTATCAGGAATGGGAAAAACTTGCGCATGTAAAATTTGTTCCAAAATCTTCTAGTAGCGGCGAATGGAAAAAGCTTAAACAAATGCCTGACCAATGGACTTTAAATTATAAAATAAACGGTGCTGAAAAAAACACGTCGGATATTGTCTTTAGGTTAGGTTTAACATCATTTAAACACGTGGGCATTTTTCCTGAGCAAGCTGTTAATTGGGATAAAATTTATGCTTTCCTTAAAGAAAAATCAAAACCTAAATTTTTAAATCTGTTTGCTTATACCGGAGGTGCATCGCTTGCAGCAAAAGCGGCAGGTGCCGACACTACTCATGTTGACAGTATAAAACAAGTGGTTACATGGGCAAATGAGAATATGAAAAATTCTAATCTGGATAATATACGCTGGTTAGTTGATGATGCCATGAAATTTGTAAATAAAGAAGTAAGACGCGGTAACTTTTATCAAGGAATTATTTTAGACCCTCCTGCTTTTGGCCATGGACCAAATGGCGAAAAATGGAAACTGGAGGATAACATTTCAGAAATGATAGCCGGCGTTTTACAATTGCTTGATCCAAAAGAACACTTGCTTATTTTAAACGCTTATTCATTAGGATTTTCAGCTTTAGTTCCTGAAAATTTATTAAAACCATTTGCTCAAAAACATAAATCGGAACTAGCTATTGGCGAATTGTTTTTAAATGCAAAAAGTGGCGTAAAGCTGCCTTTGGGTGTTTGGGGTAGTTTAAAAAAATAATTTTTTGTTTATTTTTTCAAGTTTAATGCGATCTTAATTAGTATGCGTATTTCTAAATTTCATTTGGTTCGGCATTGGGTTTTGCGTATGATAAGCGAGCTAATTTTTGAGTTGTGTGATAGCTGTCTAATCCGCTACAGGTAATTGTTCCTGCTTTTTCAAGATCTAAAAAACCATCGTTATTTAAAATGTCTTCAGGAAAATAAAGATGTTTAATTTCGCCAATGATAAAAATAGTTCCATTAATTTTAAAATCAACTTTCTCTTTAAATTCTACACCAATTTTTATAAGAGATTCTTTAACAAATGGCGCAAAAAAATTAGCTTCATAATGTTCTGTCAAGCCACTAGCCGTAAATTCTGAGACTTCTTTTGGATAACGGGCAGATGTTTGATGTGCCTTTTTATAACTAGATTGAGTAATATGATTTATGGTGTAAAAATTTGTTTCTAAAATATTTTCAAGGGTATGTCTATCTACAGAATCAGGCCTTACCACAAAACCAATTAATGGTGGATTTGCGCCTATATGAACAAAAGAATTAAAGATGGCTAAATTTGTTTGTTGTTGTTTGTTGTTTGTTCCTATTAAACAAACCGATTTAAAGCCACCTAGAGAATTTATTAAGGATGCTCTGTAACGGCTTTCGAGCGACATAATTTCATGAAGTGAAAAGTGTTTTTCTGTTTTCATGTTAATTATATTTTTAATGTGGACATTCCTCCATCTATATGAATAACCTGACCAGTAACCCAGCTAGCTTTTTCCGACAATAAAAATTCGGCAGCATTTGCAATATCAGAAGCAGTGCCTATTCGTTTTAGAGGATGACGATTTGCACCGGCCTCAAGTTTTTCGGTTGTGTTTATTAATTTTCCGGCCAAAGGTGTTTGGGTTAATGAAGGCGCAATACAATTAACTCTAATTTTTGGAGCAAATTCTGCTGCAAGTGCTCTAGTTAATCCTTCCAAAGCACCTTTACTTACCGCAACAGATGAATGAAAAGGCATACCGGTTTGAACAGCAACCGTGCTAAAAAAAACTACTGAAGCATTTTTTGATTGAACTAAATTTGAAGAGTAGGCTTGCAGAATTTTTATAGCACCTAGCACATTTAATTCTAATTCCGTTATAAAATCTTGATGTTTAAGTGTGCGAAACGGTTTTAAATTTATTGAACCCGGACAATACACAATACCGTCAATTTGTTGGCTAATTTGCGGTAATTGCTCGTTGCTCAATACATCATAAGAATAATGTTCGATATTTTCCAAGTCTGGTTTATTTCTTGAGAGAGAAATGACAGATTGATTGTTATTAATTAAATTTTGAGCAAGTGCGTAACCAATGCCAGATGATGCGCCTACAATTAAAGTGGTTTTCATTGTTTTTTACTTATGTTTAAACTTAAAACAAGTGTAAAAGCCAAAATGTTTAACTAAAAAGATGTTTAGTCAATATTCATTTCCAATTTCATCATAATGTCGGTTTGTTCATCAT
The DNA here is from genome assembly GCA_947449125.1 of Bacteroidota bacterium. Taxonomy (GTDB): domain Bacteria; phylum Bacteroidota; class Bacteroidia; order B-17B0; family Aurantibacillaceae; genus Aurantibacillus. The sequence goes on from CANFQR010000314.1 coordinate 3,084, forward strand.
TACCCAAGCGAAAAACATGTTTACTAAACTCA
>CANFQR010000315.1 GCA_947449125.1 Bacteroidota bacterium
AAAGTATAGATTGCCAACTGAAGCTGAGTGGGAATATGCAGCCTACGGTTTAATTGGAAATACTATTGGAGAGCGTATTACAGACAGAAGAATATACCCTTGGAATGGTCATGGAGTGCGTAACGCTACCGATGAATATTTAGGTCAAATTAATGCAAATTTTGTCAGAGGAGCTGGTGATTATATGGGAACTGCAGGATTTTTAAATGATAATGCTGACGTTACCGCTCCGGTTTATAGCTACTGGCCAAATGACTATGGTTTATACAACATGTCAGGAAATGTTTGCGAGTGGGTTATGGATGTTTACCGTCCAAACACTTTGCAGGATGCAGATGAATTCCGTCCATTTAGAGGAAACGTTTTTACAACTCAAAAACGTGATAGTACTACTTTAATTGGAGGTTTAGGCGGCGAAATTTTAACAAATGTTGATGGACCCGTTTACCAAAAGTTTAAACATAAAGTTAATTCCCCAACCAATCACGGAAATAGTGTAGATGCTATTGATGTAACAGATAGTATTTTAACTATTTCAACAACTGACCCTAACAATACTAATGCCGCACAAGAGGGTAAATCAGATATACCAGGAAGGGTGCAATGGAGAGAAGTTTCTAGTACGGTTTCTACAGATAATTTGGATGAACGCAGAAACTACAAGACCGCAGATTATATTAATTACTTAGATGGAGATGTTAATTCTAGTATTTATTTCGATGAAGGGGAAGAAGCTTATACAGATAAAGGAGATAAATTAATGTATGAATATGCAAAAACTTCATTAGTTAATGATAAATCTAGAGTGTTTAAAGGCGGTAGTTGGAGAGATCGTGCATATTTCTTAAATCCAGGTGTGAGGAGGTATTTAGATCAACGTCAATCAACTTCTTGGTTAGGATTTAGATGTGCTATGACTCGTGTTGGTAGTCCTGTAGGTTTAGGTAATTAATATTTATTGTTAATAAAATTTAGTTAACCCTTGAGTAATTAACTCAAGGGTTTTTTATTTTGCAATATGTCAAAATATATATCAATTGAAGAGTTATATAATCATTATATAAATACAAATCAAAAAATTGCAACTGATACAAGAAAAATTGAAAAAGGGTCTATTTTTTTCGCATTAAAAGGCGACAATTTTAATGGTAATGAATTTGCACAAAAAGCCACTGAAAGTGGTGCTAGTTTTGCGATTGTTGATGAAGAAAAATATGTATCAAATCACAAAATTTTATTAGTTGAAAATGTATTATTAACGTTACAAAATTTAGCTAGTTTTCACAGGGAACATTTTAAAATTCCAGTTTTAGCGGTTACTGGAAGCAATGGAAAAACAACAAGTAAAGAACTAATAAATGCTGTGATTTCCAGAAAATACAATACATTATATACTATTGGTAATTTAAATAATCATATCGGAGTACCGTTAACTCTTTTAAGTTTAAGAAATGAGCATGAATTTGCAATCATTGAAATGGGTGCAAATCATCAAGGCGAAATCGAACATCTATGTAAAATTGCTAACCCAGATTTTGGCTTAATAACAAATATTGGAAAGGCTCATATGGAGGGCTTTGGTGGAATAGAAGGCATAAAAAAAGGCAAAAGTGAACTATATAAATTTATAAAAGCTAAAAATGGTAAAGTTTTTATAAATGCAGATAACGCTGTTTTAAATGAGTTGTCTATTGAGAACGATAAAATTACCTATGGTTGTTTAAAATTATACGATATTATTGGAAAGGATTTTACCATAGACGAAACAGTTAGTTTTAAATATACTACCAGATATAATGAGAAAGATTGGACTAAAATTAATTTAATTAATACCCAAATTGTAGGTTCTTATAATTTTATTAATTGTTTAGCAGCGGCCTGCATTGGAAATTATTTTAAAGTTGAGGATCAACAAATCATTTCAGCATTAGAAAATTATTTGCCTAACATGAATCGTTCTCAATTATTAAAAACTACGCATAATACAATATTACTTGATGCATATAATGCAAATCCTGATAGTATGCATGCTGCTATTCATAATTTTGCGAATTATAAATCTTCCAATAAATTATTATTATTAGGAGACATGTTCGAATTAGGAGAATACAGTCATGAGGAACACCAAAAAATTGTTACCTTGCTTCAGGAACGAAATTTTGAAAATGTTATTTTAGTTGGTGAGGAATTTTTTAAAGTAACATCAACTACTTTTTTAAAATTTAAAACTACATCTGATTGTTTAACTTATTTAAAAAGTTTAAAGATTATTGATTCCACAATTTTAATTAAAGGGTCTAGAGGAATGAAAATGGAAACCTTAAAAGAGGCATTATAATTATGAGTTATTTAATAAAAAATAAATTAATAAGTTTCATTATTCTTTCAATGCTGACAGGTTTATTTGTCGGATATATTGTTAATAGGTCAATAACTTTAAATAAATATGTGTTTGATAAAAATAAACTCAACATTATAAGTAATCCTGAAATCAGAAAAGAAACCGAAAAAGCCATTGTTAAATACGAAGAAAAGTGTTTTAAAGAGGCAAAAAAAAATATTGCATCTAATTTTTCTGTTTTAAGCGATATTTTTTTGCATCTAATTAAAATGATTATCGCTCCCTTGGTGCTGGCTGTTTTAGTAATTGGTGTAGCAAAAGTTGGAGATTTTAAAAGTGTTGGCCGTATAGGCTTAAAAACATTAATTTATTTTACATCTGCCACTTTAATTGCATTAGCCCTTGGTTTAGTAATTGTAAATGTGTTTGAACCAGGAAAAGTTATGCATTTAGATTTACCTGAATCAAATATTGAAACAGGAGTAAAAATAACTAAGCAAACTTCTGGAAATTTTATTGATCATGTTATCCCTGAAAGTATTATTCGTTCAATGGCTTCAAATGATATTTTACCAATTGTAGTATTTGCTTTATTTTTTGGAGTTGCCGCAGCAAGCATTGGAAATCAAGGTAAATCAATAATTAATGCATTCGAAAGTTTGAGTCACGTTATGTTCAAAGTAACCAATTTTGTTATGAATTTTGCCCCATTAGGGGTATTTGGTGCTATAACAGCGGTTGTAATTCAACAAGGGCTTGATGTTTTGAGTGGAT
>CANFQR010000316.1 GCA_947449125.1 Bacteroidota bacterium
AGGCCTAGTTTCGCAAGATTCTCAATTATTTAGCGGAAGCATTAAAGACAATTTATTATTTGTAAAACCGGACGCAACTGACTCTGAAATTTTAGAAGTTTTAAATAAAGCCGCCTGTCAAAACCTATTAAAACGTGCATCTGACGGAATATTAACTACCATTGGCGAAGGAGGTATTAAATTAAGCGGTGGCGAGAAACAACGATTATCAATTGCCAGAGCCTTATTAAGAAATCCTAAATTATTAATTTTTGATGAAGCTACGTCTGCATTAGACTCTTTAACTGAAGAAGATATTACGGGAACAATTAGAGAATTAAGTGCGGCAAAATCTCAAATTACTATATTAATTGCTCATCGTTTATCAACTATTATGCATGCCGATATAATTTATGTATTAGAACAAGGTGAAATTATAGAACAAGGCAAACATGCAGAATTACTTTTATTAAAAGGGTTGTATTTTGCCATGTGGCGACAACAAATAGGCGAACGAAAAAATTAACAACTCTATTTCTTTATCAACCTAAAAGATTTTGAAAAACTACCGTGAGTAGTTAATATATAAATACCTTTAGGCAATTCATTTAATAAGATAGTAGTTTTTAATTCCTTGCATTTTCCGATACAAATTATTTTACCAAATTGGTCAGTAAGTTTATAATTTAAATTAGATTGTAATTCGCTATGCTCTATTACAACGCTATTTTCTATTAATGTAGGATAAACGGCAATTTTAATATCTTCAGAAATCTGTTGATTTAAGTTTGTTAATGTGTTTATATAATTACCTAAATAAGTACTTAAATCAAAAATAGTAAGTTTTTGAGGATAGGTGCCAAGGGCCTGATTGAAAAAATATTCATTACTTAAATAAAATTTTATCCCATTACTTGTAGCAATACCTTCTATTTGATGAAAAGGTAAATTAATACTCACCTTTCGTTTATTTCCTGAAAAAAAACTATTCCCGTTAAAATCATACAATAAATAAAAAAATGGCTGTAAGGTATTGCTATAACCACATAGCGTTACAATTTTTTTATTTTTCACAAAAGTCGCACCTGTAATTAAACCTGCCACATCAAGAGTGGTAATAAAATTTGCAGTATGAGTACCTCCTGATTTTGGGAGTGAATATAAACTTGTTTTTTTTGTTATCCATTGTTTCGTAAACAAAAAAATACTATCGTCTGTAACAATAAAAGCTTCGCAATCAAAATCAGTATTATTTGAACCTGTTGCCGTAAAGTTAGTTTGATTAGAGTAATTAAATCTTATTGTATCAATTACAGGCGAATTAGTTAAAATCGAAGCTTTATTTAATTTGTATATCTTCAAATTGGTTCGGTTTCCATTAGCATTATTTCCAAAATCTCCTATATAAATAAATAAACTATCTTGCGAAATTTCTTCCCAATCAATATTGGTTAGTGTTTGAAAAGTATATGTATTTGCAATTGATCCGTTTAATGTATCTATTGCATATATTCTTTTATCTGTATTATCGTTATGCGTATATAAAAAGTTTCCCCATCTTATTAACCCAGATGTTTCGTTTAAAACAGGTTGCAAACTAAAACTAGATTGCGGAGAAATACTGGAGGCATTATAAATACAACTACCATCATTTATTGTGGCGTTGGCATTGTAATTGATTGCTAAAGGATCTCTACAACCGCTAATTTGAGAATATCCAAACTGATAAAATAAATTAATAAGTAAACATAATATTAAAAATCTCATAAAAACTAAACCTAATGGTTATTAAAAAAGCCATCTAATTAGATGGCTTTTTAATTAATTGTTGTTTTTTAAATAATATATTAGTGATGTTCTTCTGTAGTTTTACTTGTTGAATCTACAGGTGTTGCGGTAGCTTCAACAGAAACTGAATCATTAATAGCAGGTTCATGTTCTTCAACTGTCACAACATTTTCTTTAGGATGTAGGCTATGGTCGCCTTTTTCGCAAGCTTCCATACACTCTTTTGAACAATTTTCTTTACATTCGCATGACTCATGTTTCTTTGGGTCACACAGACTTAAAAACAAAAAGATAATTACTAAAGTAACTGAAGCCATTATAAATGGTACGGTAAACGAAACTGGTTTTGTCTCGTTAGAATGATTATTGTGTCCGTGGTCGTGTGACATAATTTAAATTTTTATATCGCGAAAATAATAGAATAATTAAATTAAAAAAAATAAAAGTTAAAATATTATTCCTTTATAAATTTATAATAAAAACTTCTATTACCCTCATTTACTTTGATAATATAAATTGAAGGCTCTAAATCATTTATGTCAACCGCAAATATTGTATCTAAATAACCTGTGTTTAATTGTTTTATTTTTTTTGCTTGTAAATCTAAAATAGTTACATCAAACTTACCAGCATGATTAAACAGTAACCACAATTTATCTGTTCCGGGATTTGGATAAAATTGCATAGTGCTAGCATCCATAATGTCTTTAATTCCTGCTGTATTGTTATTGATATAATAATTGTCTCTGTATCTTACCGAATTAGGCGTAAAATTATTTCCTACTAAATTACCACTAATTTCTAAAAACGGTATTTTACTGCTGGTAGTAAGCCATTGATAACTTCTTGTGTTATTATTAAAACCAAGTGGAAAAGGTAAAGCTGTTTTAATAGTATCTTTCGAATATTGGGTAGTTACTATTCTTAGACAACTAGCGGTTCCATAGGGTGTTTTAACCGTTCCCCAACCATCTATTTTTGAAACACGATAACCTGTTTTTGAATATCTAATTGGAAGCAATGTACTTGTAGGCGTTGAAAATTTAAAAGTTGTGCTATCGTATTTGGGATAGGTTAGAGGGAAATTATATAACTCATCTTTGTCAGTAAAATAACTTGCAACCGGCACAGAGCTAAAAGTCATGCCACTACCATCGGCAATGTATGCATTAGTTGGCGAAGTTTGTTTTTTATAAAAATTATAATAATTTGTTATAGTTAATGGTCCGGCACCCAATGTATCAGAAACTTTTTCGCCGTATTCATTTAAACCCAAAAAAAAGAAAGCGTAAGGGGTTTGAAAAGATAATTTATAATCTCTTCTGCCTTGACTTGTATAT
>CANFQR010000317.1 GCA_947449125.1 Bacteroidota bacterium
AATTTTGGTGGAATTACCAGGCCTTTATTATCGCTGTGGCTCATTATTAATGCTCCCATTAAACGTGTGCTAACACCCCAGCTAGTTGCCCAAACATAATCTAATTTACCTTCTTTGTTAGCAAATTTTACATCAAATGCTTTTGCGAAATTTTGCCCTAAAAAATGAGATGTGCCGGCTTGTAATGCTTTACCGTCTTGCATTAGGGCTTCTATGGTGTAGGTGTCATCTGCTCCGGCAAATCTTTCGTTTGCTGTTTTTACACCTTTAATAACAGGCATTGCTAACCAATTTTCGGCAAAGTCAGCATACACATCTAGCATTTTTCTTGATTCTTCAATAGCTTCTTCTTTTGTTTCGTGAGCAGTATGACCTTCTTGCCATAAAAACTCGGCTGTTCGCAAAAACAAGCGTGTACGCATTTCCCAACGGACAACATTTGCCCATTGATTAATTAATAATGGTAAATCTCTGTAACTTTGAATCCATCCTTTATAAGTGTTCCATATTATTGCTTCGCTGGTTGGTCTGACGATTAATTCTTCCTCTAATTTGGCCTCAGGATCAACAATTAACTTACCGGAATTTTGAGGATCTGTTTTTAAGCGATAATGAGTTACTACAGCACATTCTTTTGCAAAACCTTCTGCATTTTTTTCTTCTGCTTCGAATAAACTTTTAGGAATAAATAAAGGAAAGTAAGCGTTTACATGTCCGGTATCTTTAAACATTTTGTCTAAGGTTTGTTGCATTTTTTCCCAAATGGCGTAGCCATGAGGCTTAATAACCATACAACCTCTAACTGCACTATGGTCTGCAAGGTCCGCTTGCACAACAATGTCGTTGTACCATTTACTGTAATCTTGTTCTTGAGGGGTAATAACTTTGCTCATAAATTAAATAAGTTCTATTTATTACATTTTGATAGTTAAAGTATCCTATAAATAATGTAAAATATTAAAGTTTTAGCTTGTTTTTTTGTAAATTTACTTAAAATCCACGCAATATTAATCACTTTTAAAAAGATTTGCGATGAAAAAAATCCTTGTTTCTATAGTTGTTTTAACACTGTTTTTTTATTCTTGTAAAACAATAAGTTTTGAATCATATAACGACGATATTTATAAAAGTCCGAGAGAAGAAAAACAATTGGCAAAAATTGCTGAGGCAGAAAAATTAAAAAAAGAAACCGAAGAGAAACAAAGGCGTGAGGTGGAGGCTTTGGCTAAGAAAGCTAAAGATGATGCTAATCCTTATTATAAAGACCCTCAATATAATTCAGATGATTATTATGATTACCAATATGCCTCTAAAATTCGAAGATTTCAAAATCCTTTAATGGGTGCAGGTTATTACAATAATTATTATACTAACTCATATATGTATAACCAAAATCCTTCAATGTATGGACATAGTATTTATAATTCATATAATTGGTGGATGCCTTCTAATCAATTTAATTACTACGCTAATTCTTCTACATTAGGTTTATATGGCGGTAACAATTTTAATAATTATTACAATTATTATCCGTATTCAAACTCTATTTATTATGGTTATCCAAGTTACCTCGGATTAAATAATTACAACACTTTCTATAATAATTCTTTTGGTTACGGATACGCAAATGGATTTGTTAACGGTAATTGGGGGTATTTTAATAGTTACGACGTTAATAGTTTATATAGTAAAGCAGAGTTTGGGCCAAGAGGTAGTAATGGCGGAGGAAACAGTATTCGTTCTACATTTGCTGGTATGTCAGTTCCCGATGAAAGTCAGGCAAGGTATCAGTTTATAAAAGAATTGGCAGATAAACAAGCTACAACAACTCAGTTTTTTGATGTGCCACGCAAAAATATAAATCATGTTTCAACTCAACATTCAGGTAATGTAGAAGTGAATCCAATTGAAATTAAGAACTCTTCAGGTCGTAATTTGAGTGGTAACAATTCAAATACAACCAATCAAACTCCAAATAAAACTGATGATGGTTTTTGGCCACGCTTAATTAATGAAAACCAAACAATAAATTCTTCTAATAATCATAATAGTAATGGTGAAAATGGAAATCCTGTAAGGGGAAATTCATCTCCCGGAAAACTAAGAAGTGTTAATGCTGAAGATGGTTTTGATAACTCCACAAACACTAATCGTATTATTAATTCAGGAAGTTTCAACAACGGTTCACAAGATGCCGGCTCATCTAGTCCAAGAAATAATGCCGGAGGCAGTTCTAATCGTCCAAGATAAAAAACAGTTATGTTTCGGGTTATTTTATTTATCACCTTAATTGGAATAGGATATACAATTTATTCTCAAAATGATTTGGACGCTATCAGGTACGCGCGAACAAGTGTTAACGGTAGTTCTAGATTTGTTTCGATGGGTGGTGCTTTTGGCGCAATTGGCGCAGATTTGAGTTGTGCAGCATTTAATCCTGCAGGAATTGGCATTTACCGAAAAGGCGAGATTTCATTTTCCGGAGGTTTAATAACTACATTTAATGAAGGTGATATTAATGGTAAATCATCTAATATAAGCAATGCAGCTTTTAATTTTAATTATTTTGGAATTTTAGGTGTATGGCCTTCAAAGTCAGATAAAGAAAGTAGGCATTTAGTTTGTTTTACAAATACACAAATTCAAAATTTTACCAATAAAATTAGGTTTTCATCCTATACCAATAATAACTCCATATTAAAAGATATGCTGGAAAAAGCAAAAACAGCAGGCAGTTCAAATAATTTGAATTCAAGTTATGAGGGCTTGGCATTTGAAACATTATTGCTTGACACTGTTTATAATAATTTTATATCGATGGTTGATACTAAACGCACCATTCTTCAAACAAGAGATATTGTAACTTCAGGTAAAACAAACGAACGAAATTTTTCGTATGCTTATGCCTACAAGGATAAATTTTATTTTGGTCTGAGTATTGGTTTGCCAAAAGTAGAATTTACATCAACCACAACACACATTGAAAAAGACGACAAAGACAGTACAAGAATAGGTTTAACATCTAATGGTACTTATACAAATACATACATTGGTGGTTTACCAGCATTAAATGGTTATTATGCAAATTATCTTGGTTTTAACAGT
>CANFQR010000318.1 GCA_947449125.1 Bacteroidota bacterium
AATAGAAGCACCATTATAACCATTGTTTTGAAAAACACTAGAGGCTGCTTCTAAAACCTTTTCTTTATCAAATTTTTTTATTCTTGGCATAAAATCTTTATCAAAAATAATTATTGGACTAATTATTCCAAAAAAATAGTTACAATTCTCAAAAAATCAAATCTATTCTGATTATTTAATTTCCTAAAGATTTAATTTAAATTTATTTCATTTTTAACCTTATCTGGGTAATAATTTTTTTTGTATAAAGAGGAAAATCACCTTGCATCATCCAATTATAATACGAAGGTTCTTTTGCAAATATTTCAACTACGGGTTTATCTTTATGTTTACCAAAACCAAATACTTCCTGACCTTTATCATTAAAAATGATTCTTCCAGCCAAATCAACATTTTTAGTTTTATGAGCAAGTTCGCTTAATTTAGTGATATCATTTACTACTGGTGTATATTTCGTTCCTTTTTCATCTTCACATTCAACACCTTCATAACGCTCTAACTGCGCATTAAAAATTTCAAAGGTCGCAAAGGCATCTGCCTCTGCGCTATGCGCGTTTTGCAGAGGTTTATTACAGTAAAATTTATATGCCGCACTTAAATTTCTAGGTTCCATAAAATGAAATATATTCTGAACATCCACAAATTTTCTTCCCGAAATATCAAAATCAAATTCTGCGCGTAAAAACTCTTCCACCAAAAGTGGTATATCAAATTTATTTGAATTATATCCTGCAAAATCAGCATTTCCAATAAATCGCAATAAATCGGGAGCTGCTTCTTTAAATGTTTGACAAGCTTTTATGTCGTTATCGTAAATACCATGAATTTTTGAAACCTGTTCAGGAATTGCAATCTGAGGGTTAATGCGCTGCGTTTTTTTTTCAATACTATTATCAATATTTAATTTTATCAATGATATTTCAACTATTCTGTCTGTTGCTATGTTTAAGCCGGTAGCTTCCAAGTCAATAAAAATTATTGGCTTATTTAGTTTAATTAGCATAATTGTGAAAATAGATTAAATGATAATTAGTTGTATGATAATTAATTATTAAACGTTTTTAAGGCAATTAATACATCTTCAGTATTTTTGGTATTACCTACCAATTTATTTAATTTATTTATCACTTGGTCTAATAGTGAATCAGGACAAGAAGCTCCGCTAGTAATAATAATTTTTAAATCGTTGTTTTTTCCTAGAAAATTATTGGTAGTTACCATTTTTTTGTTTGGATAATCAAAATGGTGAATTGTTATATTACTTTCGATTTCTTGTTCTGAAGAAATAAAGTAAGTTGGAAATTTTTTTTCGCATAATTCTACCAAGTGTGATGTATTGCTACTGTTATACCCCCCTATTACAATTGCCAAATCTGCGTCTGTTTCCAATAAACCATAACAAGCATCTTGATTTTCGTTAGTTGCATAACACAATGTATCGTTAGTGTCTGAAAAATGATTTTTTATGTTTTGCTCACCAAACTTTTTTATTAATACCGATTTAAAAAATGAGGCAATTTCTTCGGTTTCTGTGGCAAGCATTGTAGTTTGATTAATTACACCAATTTTTTGAAAATGTTTTGCTACTTCAAATCCAGGTGTATATTTTCCTTTAAACTCTATTTCAAATTGCTGTTGGGTTTTATTACCCAAAATATAATCTGCCAAACGTTTAGATTCTTCCATATCCCTAACTACAATAACTGCCTCGCTGTCAATGGCACTTCTTGAAAATGTAGAGCGGGTTTCTTCATGATTATATTTCCCATGAATTATAATTGTATGTTCTGTTTTTCCAATTTGTTCAGATTTTTTCCAAACGCGCTCTACAAAGGGACATGTAGTATTATAAGATTTTGTTTCTATACCCTTTTGTTTTAACAACTCTAATAATTGCAGAGGGGCGCCAAATGCAGGAATCATAACAATATCCTCTTGAGTTAATTTATCAAAAGAAATTAATTGCTTCCCTAAAGTATCTTGTAAAAAAAGAACTCCTCTCTCTGTTAAATCTCTATTTACAGAAGGGTTATGTATCATTTCACTTAATAAATAAATACGCTTTCCCGGATTTTCATCTAAGGCTCTAAATGCTATTTCAATTGCATTCTCAACCCCATAACAAAAGCCAAAATGACGAGCAATATAGTATTTTACTGGGCCATAATCTAACACTGTTGGGCTGTTGTCTTTTTTCCTGGGGTCCTGCAACTTACGGAACTGCTTAACTTTTGATATTATTGGACTACGATAAAACTCGGGAACATTAAAGGATTTCATTAACTAAATTTAATATAATAACAAAGCTAATTATTTTTTGTTTCTGGGATGAAAACTTAAAATATTATCTCGCAAAAACTGCCGGTCTAAGTGTGTATAAATCTCGGTTGTAGTTATACTTTCATGCCCCAGCATTTCCTGAACCGCACGCAAATCTGCACCTCCTTCAACTAAATGCGTAGCAAAAGAATGTCGTAAACTATGTGGACTTAAAACTTTTTTAATACCTGCTGATTGAGCTAATTCTTTAATAATATAAAAAACCATAACTCTTGACAACCTTGCTCCTCGCCTGTTCAAATATAAAATATCTTCAGAGCCTTTTTTTGGTTCAAGTTTTGAACGTATTTGTAAAATATAATTGCTAATTAATTTAGACGCATTTTTACCTATTGGTACTAATCTTTCTTTATTACCCTTACCCGTAACTTTTATATAATTTTCGTTTAAGTGTAAGTCTGTTATTTTTAATGAAATTAATTCGCTAACTCTCAATCCGCAACTATAAAGGGTTTCGAGCATACTGTAATTTCTTTCTCCTTCGGGTAAACTTCTGTCTATGCAGCCAAGCATTTTGTCAATCTCTTCTACACTTAAAAAAACAGGTAGTTTTCTGGCAATTTTCGGCGTTTCAAGCAATTCTGCCGGACTTTGATTTATATCATTTTCTAATAACAAAAATTTATAAAAGGTTTTAATTCCGGAAATAACACGAGCCTGTGTAGCTGCAGAAAACCCAATTTTCGCAATCCATTCAATAAAATCCTGCAGCTGCTTAAATGTATACTTATCAGGGCTTTGGCTTGATAAATATAACT
>CANFQR010000319.1 GCA_947449125.1 Bacteroidota bacterium
AGTATATCCATACCATGACGCATATCGGGCATAATTAAAAAATGAGCCACCATGGTATCAAACAACCTATTTTTTATGCTGATGCCATAATTTTGTAACACCTGATAATCATATTTAATGTTTTGACCTATAAGTGTTTTTGACGTGTCATTAAATATGTTTAAAAATGGTTTTAACTGTTGCAATGCCTCATCTCTGTTTTCTGAAACAGGTAAATAATACGCCTCAGACTCTTTAACGGAGAACGACAATCCAACTAATTCTGCTTCAAATGTATTAAGCGAAGTGGTTTCACTGTCAAAACAAAACTCGTTAGATTTTTCTAAAATTGCTATTAGCTCTTTTACTTTTTCATCAGTATTAACCAATAAATAATGATGAGCAACATCATGAATGGTTTTAAAATTACTAACGGTTTCTTCTGTTGTTAAATTATCTTGCTGAGCAGAAAACAAATCAGGATTACTAAAAAGATCTTGAACGGCAGGTTTTTGAGATTTTGTTTCAGTCAATTTTTCTTGTCCACCAATATCTTCTCCTAAAACTTTTTGAGCAATTGCCCTAAATTCAAGCTCTTTAAATAATTCCAATAAAATTTCCTTATTAACCGGTTTTACTGTTAGCTTTTCTTCCTCCAGCTCAACAGGACAATCTAAAGTAATAGTTGCTAAACGTTTTGATTGTATAGCCATTTCCTTGTTGTTTTCAACCTTTTCTTTTAGTTTTCCTTTTAGTTTATCGGTGTTTTCCAACAAGTTTTCTATGCTGCCAAAATCTTTAATAAGCTGAATAGCGGTTTTTTCGCCAACACCTGGAATGCCCGGAATGTTATCAACCTTATCGCCCATTAAACCTAAAATATCTATTAACTGCGACACTGATTTTATTTCCCATTTTTTACATATTTCTTCAGGGCCTAAAATCTCTGCGCCGTTTCCTAAACGTGCAGGTTTATAAATAAATGTATTTGCGTCAACCAGCTGACCGTAATCTTTATCTGGTGTCATCATATAAGTTGTAAAACCAGAAACCTCAGCTTTCATAGCTAGGGTGCCAATCAAATCGTCGGCTTCAAAGCCCGAAATCCCCATCATTTCTATATTAAACCCCCTTATTAGTTCCATGATAAAAGGAATTGACTTTTTAAGGTCTTCGGGCATTTCTTCGCGGTTTGCTTTATACGCCTCAAATTCAATGTGACGCTGAGTAGGCCCTTCCATATCAAAAACTACGGCAATATGTGTGGGCTTTTCTTTATTTAGAATCTCAAGTAAGGTATTTGTAAAACCAAAAATAGCAGACGTATTAAACCCTTTTGAATTAATTCGCGGGTTGTTGCTGAAGGCAAAAAAAGCTCTGTAAATTAATGCGTATGCGTCAAGCAAAAATAATTTTTTATCGGTGTTTTTCGTAATCATGTTTGTTTTTTCAAGTTCCGGAGGTGTTAAACCTCTTTTAATAAATTAAGGGTGTTTTTTACTAATTTAAATTCCAAACAAAGCAAATTGACCTGCTTGTTTATTATTATTTGTATAAAGAAAATTAAATTTTAGCTCTTAAAAAAGCGTTGTTAGAACTGTGTGGATAATTAAACCTGCGTGGTTAAACTATTTTTTTCTTGCTCTGTGAGATTGGCTTTTACCAAAAGGTAGGCGTAAATTTTTGAATACAAGTCGGTGTCAGATTGCTTTAATACCTTAATGTTTTTAATTAAAAAAAGTTTATCCGATGTTAAATTTTTATTGTAACCTAAAAATGAAGGGGCATTATCTTGAATCGTAAAACGTATGTAGCGCATCTCAATATTAGTTGGATTCTCCAAAATTAGGTCGTCAAGTTTTTTTCTTCCTGAAGAAAAGGTATTTATCTTTGAAATAGGATTTAATTTATATTGTGCAGAAGACATTTCTGCGGCGGCATGGTAAGCTTTTTTTAATTGGTCAGATACCTCTTTGCTTTCGGTTGAAAGTTTAAATAAAGCCTCCACATTTTTTTCTGATTTACTCATTAATTCAAAATGACTTCTCATTTTCAATAACTCCTCGGGCATCTTAATTGAAAGGAGAAAAAATAACGAAATAAAAAAATTAATCATAACATGTTTAACCTGTTTCGCACATAACTCCCTGCAAATAACATTACTTTTTGCGGATTAGGAATACGGATGCGCTCCTCTAAAATTTTCTGTGAGTTAACTTTTTTTATTTTATTAAATAACGTACGGTAATAGATGTATGCAACGTAAACGCCAAGTCTTGCTTTCTTTGGCAACTTTTTAATGCCCTGCAATCCTTTATCAAAATCAACCTCAATATCTATTTCTATTTCTTCCTTCACTTTTTCATTTAGCTCACTCATGTTTAAGTTCGGAAAATACATTCGTCCCATACCAACATAATCGGCATTTAAATCTCTTAAAAAATTAATTTTTTGAAATGCCGAACCCAAGGCCATCGCGTAAGGTTTTAACTCCTGATAAAGAGTGTTGTTGCCCTCAGTAAACACACGCAAACACATTAAACCTACCACCTCTGCGCTACCTAAAATATATTCTTTGTATCCTTCTTCGGTATATTCCTTTTTTTCAAGATCCATTTCCATGCTTTTTAAAAAAGCTGCTATTAGTTCATGGTCTATTTTAAATGTGTTTACCACCTCCTGAAAACTATTTAAAACAGGATTTAGACTAATGCCTCGTTCAATGCTCAAATAGGTGTCTTTTTTAAATTCTTCTAACAATGTTTTTTTGTCATATTGATGAAAACTATCTACAATTTCATCGGCCAACCTAACAAACCCATAAACACCATAAATTGAATCCTGAAAATTTTTATTTAAAAATCTTATACCCAAGCTAAACGAAGTGCTATACTGTCTTGTAACCAGTTTGCTTGTTTTTGTTGAAATTTTATCGAATAATAGTTTCATTTTTTAAAATTGTTGGGTTTTACGTTAATTATTTAAGACAACTAAAATTTAAATTTGTTCAAAATTTGCTCTGCTGCAAGTTTACCTGAAATTAATGCCGGCGGAACCCCTGGCCCGGGCACTGTTAACTG
>CANFQR010000320.1 GCA_947449125.1 Bacteroidota bacterium
GACCGCATATAGCAAATCCTATGGCGTTTACAGTAGCCGGACCTATTGGAGTGAATCCTTTTAAATTCAAAGTTGTTTGGGAAAATGATTTAAATAAACAGATACTTGAATTTCTTAAAGCTTCAAATTCTTTTAAAATATCATCCATCGATCTGGTAAATGTATCTGAATTTTCGGCGTAACTATTTTCATCAAAAGAAATTGCTTTTTGGGTTTCTCCTCTAGCAAAACATAAGGCCCGTGTACTAAAAATGCGCTCAGTATCTATGCAATGAACGAGTAATTGTTTGATAGTCCATTTTCCTTCTGCATAGACAAAATCAGCTAAATCTTCATTAATAGATTCTATAAGTGCTATAGTGCTTTCTTGAGTTGTTTTGAGTGCGTCAACAACCATTGATTCTTTAATAAGACCTATATAATAATTATAATATTCCGGGCAATCTTCATTTAATGGCCGCATACTTATTTGTCTAGTAGTGTAATTCTATCTTTGCCTTCTGTTTCTTGCCATTCTACTTTTACATTCTGAGATGCAACAGAGTCTATTGTGATGCCAACGTATTTAGCTTGTATGGGCACATGTCTTGATAGCCTTCTGTCTACTAAAACTAACAATTCCACATCTTTGGGCCTGCCAAAATCCAACATAGCATCTAAACCCGCGCGAATGGTTCTTCCGGTATATAAAACATCGTCAACTAAAACAACATTTTTATCTTCGATGGTAAAGTTAATGTTAGTAGGATTCGGAATTAATTCTTTTTTTCTGAAATCGTCTCGATGAAAGGTAATGTCTAACGAACCGCAATTTATTTTTTTATTTTTTAAAATATTCTGAAGTTCTTTATGAATGCGTTTTGCAAGATAAATTCCTCGGGGTTGAAGCCCAATAATAACGGTGTCTTTAAAATCATTATGAGCTTCAATTAATTGATGACACAAACGTTTTATTTTAACATCAAACTGATTTTTTTCTAATAAAATTTTCGGCTTCAATTTGCTTAGTATTTAGTTTTTAAATATAAAAAATTATTCCTTGTTTTTGCTATCTAAAAAGAGCGTTACTGGCCCGTCATTTATCAATTCAATTTGCATGTCTGCTCCAAAAAGCCCTGTTTTGATGGGTTTACCCAATTTTTTTTCTAATTCCTCTATAAATTTTTCATATAAAGGTATGGCAATGTCGGGTTTAGCAGCTTTGATAAATGATGGTCTGTTTCCTTTTTTTGAAGAGGCATGTAATGTAAATTGACTAACTACTAAAATATCGCCATTAATTTGGTTGATGTCAAAATTCATTTTGCCCTCGCTATCAGAAAAAATTCGCATACCAACAATTTTACCACAAAGCCAATCAATATCATCTTGAGTGTCTTCAGATTCAATCCCAATTAAAATTAAAAAGCCTTGATGGATTGATGAATGCAGTTTGTTTTCAATTTTAACATTTGCCTGTGATACTCTTTGTATAATTAATCGCATAATTTTATCTTTAAACAAAAATAATTAAAATGAGGAATTTAGTATTTGCCGCATTGTTTTTTACACTTGCAATTTCATGTAAAAAGAAAGATACTGAAACTGAAGAACAAACGCCACCTTCCTCTACAGGAGTGAGTTGCCCAACATGTAATTTTCCGGATAGTGTTTTTAACAGCTCATCAGTTGGACCAAAGCTTATATTTAAATTTAAATTAGACAGTAATCAAACAAGGTTAAATAATTTAGGTTTGTTAAGCAATGTGCCAAGCACAAATGCTGCTCAATCTCCAAAATTTAATGGCATCAGTGCTCATTACATTGAAATGGCGCCAACAAATTCAACACAGGTTGGGCAAGGTGTTGTGTTATACAGGGCCGAAGAAACTATGTGTGGCGGCAGTAATGCTATCGTGTTTTGTAAATCTATAGTTGCTAAAGACGGTGATGTTTTTTTCTCGGTTCCTATAGCAAGTGTTACGCCGGGTTCTTATAAATGGTTGAGAGTATCGTTGGCATATCAAAATTACGATGTTAAAGTAAAAACGTCAACTGCCGGTGTAATAGATGGAACCCTTGCTTCGTTTGTTGGATTTAATACCTACTTAACAAAATACAAAATGCATGGAGCCGTTATGACGCCAACGTTAAATGGTGCCGGAAATAAATTACAGGGTTACTGGGGCTTTTACACTAAGGTGTTTAATACAGAATATAAAACGGAGGGGCAGGCTCCTAAAACAACAGTGGTAAATCCAAATAATTCAAATTCACCAATACCTCCAGGTAGCTGCTTAGTAACAGGCGAATTTTACAATACAACTTCAGCCAATGTTCAACCATTCGTAATAACCGGTAACGAAACCCAAGATATTATCATTACAGTTTCGCTGTCAACTAATAAAAGTTTCGAATGGAGTGAAGTTGTATACGATGGGTTATTTCAACCTGACATAGGCGAGTCGGTTGTGGATATGGGACTAAGAGGTTTGGTGCCTAAATATTAAATTACTTTAATTAAAGAATTAATATTTACAAGGTAATTTTTTAATTGTTTTTGTTTTTGTTACTTAAAAATTGTTTTAAAATTTCAGAGTCAATTTTAAGTTTAACATTTAATTCTAATAAAAAAATAGAATAGTTTTGATTGATTTGTTTAAACTGTCCATTAATTTGATTTTGGCTTTTCATTGCTAACGTAATAATGCCCAAACCCGCACCTCCTTTATCGCCGAAATTATTTTTTGCTAAACTTTCTAAATAGTAGGATTTTAAATCGCGCTTACTTTTAAGGGAATTAACAATATTAATTTTTTCGATTAATTGATTGATTTGATTGTTTTTAACAAGATTTGCGCCTATTATTTTTATTGTGTTGCCTTGCTTAGATATTATAAAATAATTTTGTTTTATTTTTTTTTCGTCTTCTACACCATATAAATATTGATTTTGAATTAATTCAACAGATAAAAAAAATATTTTTTTTATAATCTGTTTTGGCAATTTAAGGTCATTTAATTTTTTTTCGATTTCACTTTCAAGTTTAGAAATTGTAATATCGTTTAGTATTCCATC
>CANFQR010000321.1 GCA_947449125.1 Bacteroidota bacterium
GCACCCTTTAAGATAAACGAATCCTTAAACCCGAGTTTTTTTGCGAAATGATATTGTAAGCTTCCGGGAACAAAAGCCTTTTTAATATGTCTTTTTAAACTAATTCTAAAATAAACACTTCCAAAAATTTGTTTTAAAGAGCCGGACCACAAATTATCTAATCCTAAAATACAATTTTTAATTTCTGCTTTTTTAATCAGACTAATGTAAGGTTTGTGAGTCCATCCACAAATAAAAATGGCATCTGGACAAATTAATTTCGTTTTTTCAATTAGTTGAGTTGCCGAATACTCGTCCCTGTTTATAAATTCAATTTTTGGATGAATATAATTAAATTGAAAAGGGGCGTTAGGATTTGTTTTTTTACAAAAAACCGTAATATCACAATCATGATTTTTGGCAAGGACATTAAGGCAGTTTACAAAATACCAGGCCAACTCTTCGTATAAAACAATGATTTTCAAAGCTATTGTTATATTTGCAAATATAATATAATTAAAATGGAAATTGTAATTACCCGCTATAATGATGCAATGCGCGAGCAGGTAATTAGCATGTTTGAGAAAGAGTATACTATTGAAAAACAAAATTTCAATAAGCTTTTTGAAGATTTTTATTTACAACCTTTTCAAGAAGGTAAGTGTATTTTAATTGTGGCTCTCGATGGATCAATAGTTGCAGGATTTCAATCCTTTTTTTTCTGGCCATATACGTTTTGCGGAAAATCATTTATGTCGTTTCAATCCGGAAATTCTTTGGTAAACCCTATCTATAGAGGAAAAGGAATTTTTCAAAAAATGCTGGCGTTTTTGGAGCAAGACCAAACAACAAATAAAATAGATTGTTTAGTGGGTTTTCCTGTCGAAGCTTCGATAAAAAATTTTATTAAAGATAAGTGGCACAATATATTTAATTTAAATTGGTATTTAAAAATCACCAATCCTTTCGCCTTCTTTTTTAAAGAAATAAAAAACAAACCTGGTTTTGAAAAAGGACTAATAAATCTTCCTGATTTTAATTGTGATAAAATAAGACTTAGTCAGGGCTATGAATTTGTGAAATGGCGCGATAATTATTTACAATCAAAAAATTATTTTTCTTTTGTGTTTAAAAAAAACAACGAGACAATTATCTTTCATTTGAAAAAAAACAAAAGAAAAAAAATAATTAACGAATTAATAATAGGCAACATTATTCGTAGTTCAGAAAAAACAGATGAATTTTTGGGGGAAGCATTCAATAATCTAATTAAAAATATTGGAAAGTCTTTTCATTTTATTTCGATTGCATTAAACGAGGATGCTGATAATAAATTATTAAATAATATTACACCGCTTAATTTTAAAAAAACAAAAAAGACTATATACTTTATTGTAAAACCTTTTTCAAATCACGATGTTTTTTTAAATAAAAAAAACTGGGTTGTTTACAGATCTGATATTGATACTTGGTAGATATGAAGTATAATCCAAAAATACACAAGTTGAATCATGTTTGTAAATCAATAATTGGTTATTTCGAAAAGTTTATTTGTGGGATAACATATTCAAACAATGAATTAATTGTGTTAAACTATCATAGCACACCAAAAAAATTTAATGCTAATTTTGAAAAACAAGTTCTTTATTTGAAGGACAGATTTAATATTATCTCTCCTGCTGATTTGGAGAGGTATTATTTTGATAGCTCCTGGAAAAGTAATAAACCAGCCTTAATATTTAGTTTTGATGACGGTTTAAAAAACAATTTAAATGCAGTAAGTGTATTAGAAAAGTTTAATATAAAGGCTTTATTTTTTTTAGTCCCTAATTTTATTAATTCTGAAAAAAACAATCAAAAAGAGTTTTACATAACAAATATTCGGCCTGTAATAAACAAAGAAATAGATTCAGAACCAGATGATTTTACAGCATTGAGTTGGCCAGACTTAAAACTACTAATTAGTAAAGGTCATGAGGTTGGCGCTCACACATTGTCTCACAATTTAATCGCTCAAAATTCTACTTTACAAAACTCTACCATTGAAATTGTAAATTGTAAAAGTGTTATTGAAAAAGCGTTAGGAATAAAAATTAATTCTTTTTGCAGTATTAATAACACAGCACTAAGTGTTGCAAAAAAAGAGAAATTATTAATTGAAGAAAACTATAAATATCATTTTACAACATTTCCAGGATTTAATGCAAAAAGAAAAGATTCAATGTTGATAAAAAGACGAAACGTTGAATCTTATTGGTTGATGGGTGTTTTTTATTTTGCTTTAGGAAAAATGGACCTATATAGATGGAACAAAAAAATAAATACCTATAAGGATTTATAAAGTTGAGGCGTTTTTTTTAATGTCTCGTTTTCAACATAATTATTATACGCTACACGATTATAATAATACATCCAGCAATAAAGAAAGAAACCATTATATGTGTAATTTCCTTGACGTAGATAAGTTAGTAATATTAAAACTAATAACGCGTTGCTAATTAGCCAAAAATCATTGTCTTCTTCTCCTTTTAAATCTTGCGCTACAAAATATTTAATTATAAAAAGAATTAAAAACATTGCGCCAAATAAACCCACTTCTGAAATGGTTCTTAAAAAAAACGAGTTAGCATCACTAACATTAAAGTTATAGATGCCACCAATTAATTTGTTTAGGTTATACTTGTCATAGGCAAACTCATGAGACCCAATTCCGGTGCCAAACACAGGGTTTTTAATAAAGTTCTGTTTGGCTATAAAATAGTTATTGTAAAATACAAAAGAAGAACCGTGAACTTTGCTTAAGAATTCTCGCACTCGTTTTATTTTCCCTCTAGATGATTCTGTTTTATTGGCTTCATTGAGAATGTCGTTAACAAACAGTTCTTGTATACCGTCAACCCTAACTTTAAACTCTTTAGCGTTATTATATGCTACAAAAAAAAGAAATACAGAAACTGGAATTGCAATAACGAAATACCTTAATGCACCATAATTGATGGTAATTAATATGATGGATAAAAACACACCAAAAAAGGCTAAACTCGAAAAAGACAAACAATAACATATAA
>CANFQR010000322.1 GCA_947449125.1 Bacteroidota bacterium
AATTGTTTGTGTCCTAGTGATAAACGACGATTTTCGCCATCTATTTCTAAAACTACAACTTCCATTTTCTCACCAACTTTGCAGAATTCACTTGGGTGTTTAATTTTTTTACTCCATGATAAATCAGAAATATGCACTAATCCGTCAACACCTTCTTCTAATTCAACAAATACACCAAAATTGGTAAAGTTACGAACTGTGCCACTATGCTTAGAGCCTTTTGAGTACTTCTCTAAAATCATATTCCATGGGTCAGGCGTTAATTGTTTCATACCTAAACTCATTTTGCGTTCTTCGCGATCTAGAGTTAATATAACAGCCTCAACTTCTTGTCCAATTTTAACAAATTCTTGAGCACTACGCAAATGCTGACTCCAGCTCATTTCACTTACGTGAACTAAACCTTCAACGCCTGTTGCAATTTCAATAAATGCACCGTAATCATTTATGACAACTACTTTACCTTTTACATTATCGCCAACTTTTAAGTCAGTACTTAATGCATCCCATGGATGAGGAGTTAATTGTTTTAAACCTAATGCAATACGTTTTTTATCGTCATCAAATTCTAAAATAACTACCTGAATTTTCTCATCTAATTTAACAATTTCTTCAGGGTGGTTAATACGACCCCATGATAAATCAGTTATGTGAATTAATCCATCAACACCGCCTAAATCAATAAACACGCCATATGAAGTTATGTTTTTCACAGTACCTTCTAATACCTGACCTTTTTCTAATTTAGAAATAATATCACGTTTTTGTGTCTCAATTTCAGCTTCAATTAATGCTTTATGCGACACTACAACATTTTTAAATTCGTTGTTGATTTTTACAACTTTAAATTCCATTGTTTTACCAACGTAAACATCGTAATCACGAATTGGCTTAACATCAATTTGAGAACCCGGTAAAAATGCTTCAATACCAAAAACATCAACAATTAAACCACCTTTGGTACGGCATTTAACAAATCCTTTAATGATTTCATCTGAATTAAGCGCTTCGTTAACACGATCCCAACTCTTGTTTGCACGTGCTTTTTTATGTGATAAAATTAACTGGCCGTTACTATCTTCGGCGTGCTCAATAAATACTTCAATTTTATCGCCTAATTTTAAATCAGGGTTATAACGAAACTCCGAAAGAGCAACTACTCCATCTGATTTATAACCAATATTTACAACTACTTCACGACTGTTTTTTGCAACAACTGTTCCTTCAATAATTTGAGCATCTGCAATTGTACTTAAGGCTTTTCCATACAACTCATCAAGCTTTTCTTTTTCAGCCGACGTATAGTTGTCTTGTTTTTTACCTATCGAATTCCAATCAAAATCCGCATTTCCTACTAAATTTTTTTCTGACATTTTATTTTACTTGTATCAAACTTTAAGACATAGTTTGAGAGGTTAAACATTATTATTTATTAATCGTTTTTGTCTTACTAAAACGGGTCACAAATATACTTAGTTTTTATTTTTAATGAAGTAAAATAGATTTATTTTAAGTTATTGATTTTCAGTAATTTAAAATAAATTGATCAGAATGCCCAAAAATACCAGCACTTAGTCATTAAAACCAAAGAAAAATATAACAGTTGCTCTTTGAAAAATGAGCCTGACGAAGCGTGCACAAAAATGTTTGGTCGAGCGAAGTCGAGAGCAGATTTAGAATTACTTATCCAATTCGCTCGAAGTGACAATAAAAAAAAGGCTGAATTAATTCAGCCTCCTTTAAACAAAAAACAAAATTTTAGATGATTAAAGTAATTACAATTTAAACGTTATGCCAACTTGTGCAGCGCTCAAACCCCACCCACCTTCTGAATAAACACCTATTTTTTCGTTAAACAAATAACGTACTCCGCCAAACACAGATAATCCCAAAGGACTGCCACTGCTTATTTTATAATTAGCCTCGTTAAAATTGGGCTCATTACTTTCCCATTTATAGGTCCATTTTGTGTAACCAATGCCGGCTCCGCCATATAAATCTAATTTTTCGTTACTTAATTTTATATGGTAAGCGCCTCTAACTAAAATTTGTAAACCTGACCAAGAATATTTGTATTCATAAGAAGGTATACCAAAAATTGCAGCCGAATTCCATTTGGCTCCTGCATTATAATACCCCACAAAACCACCAACACTAATATTATCTTTAATTGCTTTTTCATAAGAAAACGATACCGGACCAAGTGAATGGGTAGAATAGCCCTCGTAACTAGCATAAGCATTGGCTAGTTTACCCGAAAACAAACCTATACCATAACCAAGGTTAACGTAACTTTTACCTTTTTCAAATACCTGCGCATTTAAATGTGTTTGCCCTGCAACTAACAGCATTAAAGCTGCTACACCGCTTTTAATTTTATTCATGTGTTATTTTATTTTGTACCTACTCTATTGGCTTTTTTCGGTTACCGCCCTGTTAATTTAAACTTATTTTAAAAAAATAATAGTGTTTACTGCAACAACAATTTACCTTGCTGTAAACCGTTATGTTTATTTTTTATTTTGTATAAATAAACCCCGCTGCTGTAAACACTTAAATTAAGCTTGTAAGTTTCTTCACTGCAAAAACCTGTTTTAATTAACCTTCCCGACACATCATACACCTCAATACTAGTTTCTCCGGCTAAACCACTAAACGTAAATATATCTGAACTTGGGTTGGGGAAAATATAAATGATAGTATTTAATTTAATTTGTTCAGAAATGTCAGTACAAGTGCTTACAAATACAGTTACTGTTTGTGTTTTACTGCAATTATTAATAGTACCAGTAACGGTATAAATTGTAGATGTTGTTGGGTTAACAACTATAGATGGTGATATAGCGCCGTTACTCCAACTATAACTGGCAGCGCCACTTGCAGTTAAGACAGTGGGAGTACCTATACAAATTGAGGAATTATTAACTGAAATTATTGGTGTTTGGTTAACTGTAACAGTAAGAGTTTTTGGTAATGCATTACAGTTTTGAGCTGAAGAACCATTCACTGTATAAACTGTTGTTGCCATTGGATTAACAACTGC
>CANFQR010000323.1 GCA_947449125.1 Bacteroidota bacterium
CAGCAAACATTTTTACATAACCACTAAAATTGGTCAACAATATGTATGAACCAAAATCTTCTAGGTTTTTTCCGGTATACCTTGGCAACCAATTGGTAACTATTTCTTCTTTGGTTTTCATATTATTTATTTCCTATTTCAAAATAAAATTCCTTAAAAAATCAATTAATGTAAATATATTTAAAAATTAATTGTAGTTAATTGAATATAACTTTAAAATATCCATTATTTAAAGCTAAAATAAAAAAGCAAAAAAATCAGACTTATATTTTTGATGAGATTCGAAAAAAATGGCTGGTATTAAGCCCAGAAGAATGGGTAAGACAACATTTAATTAACTATTTGATAAACCACAAAAATTATCCAGTTAATTTTATTTCTATTGAGAAAGAACTAATTCTTAATAATATTAAAAAGCGTTATGATGTTGTTATTTATAACAAACAACTTATTCCTAAAATTTTAATTGAATGCAAGGCTCCTTATATTGAACTAAATACTGGAGTGATTGAACAAGCATTAAGATATAACCTGGTTCTTAAAGCTAATTATGTAATGATAACAAATGGTGTAAGCGACTTAATCTTTAATAATTTAAATCAAACTTTACCCCTTCCTGAATATTCAGAAATTAATACTGAATAATTATATCAATTAATTGTTTAGCATTACTGGCATAACCAGCATTAGGATATCTTCTGCAGGATTTGCTTTGTTGGTTGGTAAAATTATACCTGCGCGATTTGGGGCACTCATTTCTAGTGTGATGTCGTCGCATTCTAAATTACTAACCATTTCCATTAAAAAACGCGAGTTAAATCCAATTTCCATATCCTCACCAACGTAGGTACAAGTTAGCAATTCATGCCCTTCGTTTGCAAAATCTAAATCTTCGGCACTTATACGAAGTTGACTTCCTGAAACCTTAACTCTTATTTGATGAGTAGCCTTATTTGAAAACACACTCACTCTTTTTATTGCACCTAAAAACAGACTTCTGTCAACTGTTAACTTATTTGGATTTTGTTTTGGTATTACAGCTTCATAATTCGGATATTTCCCGTCTATCAATCGGCAAACTAAGTTTACATTTCCAAAACTAAAAAGTGCATTTGTTTTATTGAAATCAACTTTTACGGCATCATCTACACCTAACAATAACGTTTTTAAAACATTTAAAGGTTTTTTAGGCATAATAAATGCAGCTGAGGCGCCTGCCTTAGCGTCGTTCCGCGTATAACGCACTAATTTATGAGCATCTGTTGCAACAAATATTGAATTTGTTTCGGTAAATTGACAATATACACCACTCATTACGGGCCTCAAATCATCATTACCAGTTGCGAAAATTGTTTTATTAATAGCATTTGCAAGAATATCACTTTTTATAACAATAGATGACTGGGTTTCTACAGAAGGTAATTTAGGGTACTCGTCTCCATTTTGTCCTGAAATATTATATTCTCCAGTGTTAGTTTTCAATTTAACGGAGTGCTTTGTATTATCTAAAATAAATGTAATAGGCTGCTCAACTAAATTAGAAAGTGCATCTAATAAGGTTTTTGCAGGAATAGCAATATTACCAGAATCGTTAGATGTAACCTGCAATGAAGTAGTGATAGTGGTTTCCATATCACTAGCAGAAACTACCAATTCATTTTTATTGATTTCAAACAAAAAGCAATCTAAAATAGGAATAGTATTATTAGAATTTAATACGCCGCCAATAGATTTTAAATGTTTTAATAATAAGGATGATGTTACAAGAAAATTCATAAATGTATTTGTTTAATCTAACAAAATTAAAGTAAGCCTTGTATAAAAAATTTAAATTGATGTTTAGTTTTAAACTATTTTTTAACAGCAATTTGATCTGTGAAATATGTTTTGGAAACTAAAATTTTACCGAAAACATAATATTGTATTAGCGCCCACTCATTATTATTTGAGAATTCTAAATACAATCTGTCAGGATCTGTTTGATATGTTATCCCATGTTCAGGTGTTATATTTGGATTCGGTTGTTTGTAGTAAAACTTATATTCATCAGTTTTAAAATCAGTAGTTGTTATATCAATAACACAAAATGGTTTATTCTTTTCAAGCGAATCTGTTAGCTTTTTGTTTTTGCCTGTTATTAAAGCTTCGTATGAAATATTTTGAAAATAAGCCAAATACTGTTTTATTTTTTTTTCATCAAAAGGTAAGTCTGCCCCGCTAATACTCTTTAATTTAAAAGATGTCGTATTAATTAAATCTATACTAAAAGACGAATCTGGTGAATTTATGTGACTAACTTTTATTTGTTTGATTTGTGGGGGTATGTAATTAATTACTAATCTGTCTCTCCATTCATTTTCTTTTGCAATATATCTTGGTAAAAGATAGCCTTTAAATCCGGGAATAAAACAAACAAAAGGGTCTTTATAATTTTCTCCAGTTTCAATATCTGTTAATAATAAGTAAGAACCTTCAGAATCAGGGGTTTCGTGACCTACATAATATTGTTTAACCATTTCATCCCCTGAGTATATTTCAACTTTTAGGGCGGTAGATGCCATAAATTTTAGAACACTTTCTTTCGTGGCTTTTTCAACTGGCATTTTAACCTCAACGAATTTTATAACCTCAAGTAAATTCAATATTGCATCTCTACGACAGCTATATTTATCATTTACAATCCAACCTTTTTGAGTTCTTTTTATAGTTGATTTGTTTCCATCTTTATCTGCGATGAAAATCTTTGTAATTGCAGCAGTGTCTTTAAACTTAAAATTTCTTGAATCTTCATCAATAGTTGTTGATTTATGTTTTGATTTATAGATAAAAATAGCAAGAGAAGCAAGAATCAACAAAACTGCTATTAGAATAACCGAAGAAAAATTTTTCATGTTAAAAAAGAATCATAATTATTTAAACTCTCTACGAGATTCAAATAATGAACTGGCTAAATTATTGAAACGTAATCCAATCTCTAAACCTCCTAAATATTTCGTTCCTGTTTTTAGTGTTGAAAC
>CANFQR010000324.1 GCA_947449125.1 Bacteroidota bacterium
ATTCAACACAAAAATTAATTATTAATGCGGGTGTAAGAGTGTATTTAAATTACAAGGCCGGTTTATGGGTTTTTAGGTATGGGGAGATTAAAGTACTTGGTCAAAAAGGAAATGAGGTTACGTTTTCGCCGGCAAGACGCGAAAGAGATTATGCCGATGAGCCCGGTCAGTGGGATAGAATTTGGATTAACGAAGGTAGTGAGAACAACGAAATAAATTATGCCATTATTAAAAATGGTTATGTAGGTATACAAGCCGAATTATTTGGAAATAATTTTAATGAACCAAGGCGATTGAAAATTACTAATACTAAAATTCAAAATATGAGTTTATGGGGGTTTTATGGTTTAGCTTATAATGTTTACGGCGGTAATAATGTAATAAGTAATTGTCAAGAGCATTGTGTAAACCTCCAGCTAGGAGGAAAATACACATTCCTACATTGTACTTTTGCTAATTTTTGGGAAAAAGAAACCAGTAGAAGTAAACCAACCTTAAATATTAATAATTACAACAGCAATCAAGTTTTGCCTTTAGATTCGGCTTATTTTGGAAATTGTATTGTTGATGGTAAATTAGAAAATGAAATAAATTTAGATATCGATTATACTGATTCAAATTTTCAACCAAAAGTAATGTTTAGCAATTGTTGGCTAAAAACAACCCTTACCACATCAGATATAAATAAATACATTAATGTTAGAACGGGTAGTAGCTATTTGGCTTACAATGATTATTTAAATTACAATTTTCAGGCAACCAGCGAAACAAGAATAAGAGGTTTTAATCATCCAAAAGCATCTGCAGACGCTTTAAAATTTCCGTTTGATTTAAACAATATACTAAGAAATGTCACCAATAGTATTACAGCGGGTGCATTCGAAAATTAAAATCAGTTTTTAAAAACTAATTAAAGCTAGCTTTGTTTTTATACAAAACTATTTTTTGTTTGGTGTTTTATTTCAAATTAAATTTACCATCTGTTATAATATGAACGCAATTTCAACATCGCCCAACAAACATATAATATACTGGCTTTTTACCGGTTGTTTTTTAATATATATTATGGTAGTTGTTGGTTGTTTAACTCGATTAACACACTCAGGTTTATCAATAACTGATTGGAGTTTTATGGGTTCTATTCCCCCTGTTAATGAACAAATGTGGCAAGAGCGTTTTGAAAAATATCAGCAAAGTCCTGAATTTCAAAAAATAAATTTTAACATGACTATTCAAGAATTTAAGCCTATTTTTTTGTGGGAATATATTCATAGAATGATTGGAAGAACCATGATGTATGTTTTTGCCTTAGGGTTTATTTATTTTTTAATAAAAAAGAAAATAAAAAAAGACATGTGGAAAAGTTTTGCATTGCTTTTTTTAATGGGAATAATGCAAGCTGTTATTGGTTGGTGGATGGTATATAGCGGATTGCAAACTAAACCTGCTGTTAGTCATTATCGTTTGGCAACCCACCTTATGAGTGCATTTACGTTATTTGCTTTTACATTTTGGTTTGCTTTGAGATTATTGTATCCAAAAACTGAGGTGGAGGCATCTGAAGGAAAAAAATTAAAACTAATTACCGTTTTGTTTTTTTGCTTACTTATTTTTCAAATCATATATGGAGCTTTTACGGCAGGTTATGTTGAAGGTAATGATGCCAGAATAAGACCAGGACATATTTTTAATACCTGGCCTAAGATGGGAGATAGTTGGATTCCGGAGCAGGTAAACATGAAACCTACTTTTTTTGAGAACATCCTTGAAAATGCAAGCGGCATTCAGTTTGTGCACAGAACAACAGCTTTTTTGATTGTGATTTTATTATGCGCTATTTGGTATAAGTCCAATAAATTAAAACTGACTAAACAGCAAAATTTAGGTGTTACCTTATTAATTTATGGCGTTACTGTACAATTTATTTTAGGTGTTTTAACTTTGTTATATCAAGTACCTATAATTTTAGGCGCTTTACATCAAACCGGGGCCTTCTTTTTGTTTTTAAGTTGCATATATTTGCTGTTTAATTTATTTAATAAAAAAGCAACTGTCTAGTGGACAATTTTACTGATTCAGATCAAACAATTAACTCAGGAGTATATCCTACAAAACCAATATTGGTAACAAAAAAGCAAAATGCATTAACGCGTTCAATAATTAGTTTGTTGTTATATGCATTAATGTTTTATTTTATTTTTGATCAAAATATAGTTTACATTGCCGCCATACTTTTAGTAATAATTATTCATGAAATGGGGCATTTTTTATTCATGAAATTATTTAATTATAGCAATGTTAAAATTTTTATAGTGCCTCTGCTCGGAGCTTTTACCTCAGGTAAAAAACAGCAAGTTTCGCAAGCACAATTAAGCCTGATTATTTTAGCCGGACCTCTTCCGGGAATAATTATTGGATGTGTTTTGTACTTTATAAATAAAAATATTCAAAGCGATACTCTTAAAATGCTTTCAAATTCTTTTCTTTTAATCAATCTTTTAAACTGCTTGCCTTTTTATCCTTTAGATGGCGGTAGGTTAGTGGAAACATTGTTTTTTAAAGAAAATCACATTATCCGATTAGTATTTGGGATAATATCTGTTATTTGCTTACTTTTTTTATTTCTGTATTTTAAAAGTTTAATTATGCTTATTGTACCAGTTTTTATTGCAATAGAAATTTACAATGAAATTAAATATCAAAAAATAAGAGATTATTTACGTGCAGAAAAAATAAATTACCGGACTGACTATGAAACTATGAACGATAAAGATTTTTGGTTAATTCGAGATTGTTTAATCATGTCTTTCCCAAAAAAATATTTAGGAATTCAGCCTGGCATTTATCAGTATACAATAGCAGATTCTTTATTTATTCAACACGTTAGTGCAGTTTTACAGGTAAATTTAAAATCAGATTTAAATATCTTTATGCGGATAATAATACTACTTGCATACATTGTAGCTCTTATTGGTCCAATAATATTAATTGGCTTAAAGTTGTAAAT